>JBNJFZ010000067.1:24668-26514 GCA_051747295.1 Myxococcota bacterium | reverse complement strand
CGATACCGCGAGGCTGCGCAGCAGCCGCATATTTGCGACAATTGTGTCCAGCCAGTTCGACTCGAACCAGGACAAACGCTTGAGTACACAGGACGAAGACAAAGCCCTCGACGCATCCACCGTCATGATCCTCCGCGAGGCCCCCGACGGTTTTCAGGTCTTCATGGTCCGCCGCCACAGTGGAAACGAGTTCCTCGCCAACCGCTACGTGTATCCGGGCGGCAAGCTCGACGCCGAGGACTGTACCCCGGACGCGTCCGAACACGTCGAGGGCATGACGCCCGAAGACGCGAAGCGACGCCTCGACGAAGATATCGACCCCTACGACGCGCTCGGCCTCTTCCTCGCCGGTGTCCGCGAGACGTTCGAAGAATCCGGCCTACTGCTGGCTCGACGCTCCGACGAAGACAACTTCATCGACCTGACCTCCAACCCCAACGTCGCCCGGCGGTTCTCGACGTATCGCGAGCAACTCCAGGACGGCGACATCTCGTTGAGCGAGGTCGCCGAACGCGAAGATCTGGTGTTCCCCATGCAGTGGCTGGGCTATTTCGCCCACTGGATCACGCCGTTTATCGAATCCAAGCGCTTCGACACGCGATTCTTCGTGTGTCTCGCGCCGGCCCATCAGGAGCCGCTGCACGACGAGCGCGAGACGACCGAGGGACTCTGGCTGACTCCGACAGAAGCGCTCGAGCGCTCCCGAGGCGATGACTTTTTGCTCGCCCCGCCGACCTTGCGGACCCTGCAGCAGTTATCGGACTTCACGTCCGCCAGCGACGCCCTCGAGTTCGCGCGCTCCTACGTCCCGCCGACCATCCTCCCCCACATGGAGATGAGCGGCGAGGAGGTCCTGCTGTACCTCCCCGGCGATCCGAGCTTTCCCGCCGACGACCCGCGATATGCCAACGCGGAGCCCGTCGAGTCCGACGTCACATGCCTGCGGATGGTCTCCATGGGCAAGTGGGACATCGTAAACGACGGTTGATCCATCGACGCCTACCTGGACGCCACAATACAAGCCTTCTCATCTGGGTCGGATTCGGAGTAGTATTTCCTCGTTCCGACAGTAGTTCTCGTCAGGGCCCGTAATGAGTAAGAACACGATCGCGCGCTTCTTCGAGCACCTCCACGCGCATTTCGATCACTATCCAGCGGGGATCGTCCCGGTCCCCGAAACCCAGAGACTCGGCTCGCCGTCGTTTTTTCCGTTTGGTCCCGGTTTACCCTACGGCGACTCCAATCCACCGTATCCAGAACTGCCGAACCGCCGTGCGTTGATCGTCGGCTATCCCTACGTGACCGTCGACGAATTCAGAGAACGCCTCGCCGACCCATCGGTGCTGCCGCGCGGGTTCAAGACACTTCGCGGACTCTGTCTCGAGGCGGGCCTGCCGCTATCGAAGTGCTACTTCACATCTGTGCTCCCCGGGCTTCGGACCGACAACGGTACCGGCATGCATCCCGGCGAGGACGACCCCGACTTCGTACGAAGATCTCTGGACTTACTGGCGTTCCAGATCGAAGCGCTCCAGCCCAAGCTGCTGGTGACGCTCGGCGCACGCGTTCCACCCCTGCTCTCGCGGCTGTCGTCCAGGCTGCAAGGCTGGGCCGACTGGAAGAGCTTCGCGCGGATCGACCGCGGACGAAACGCAGTCCAGTACGACATCGACCTGCCGGACATCGTCGAGCATCCGATCACGCTCGTGACGCTCGTCCATCCTTCGACGCATGCCCAGAATGTGTGGCGCAGGTACTACTGGGATCGCGAGGGGCACAGCGCCGAGGTCAAGATGCTCGAAGACGGGCTGCAATCGGTGCGCCTGCACTGATTCACCTGCACTGA
>JBNJFZ010000067.1:0-24568 GCA_051747295.1 Myxococcota bacterium | reverse complement strand
CCTGCACTGATTCACCTGCACTGAATCAGACGCGCAATCGGTGCCCATCACCGCTTCGGGACGTCCACGAAGCGCAACCAATCCAAAATATTGGGGCGACCGTCGTGCATCCATCCGGCCGAAGGCCTCTGGAGCGCGCCGGGTTCGCAGATCCGGGTCACGCCGAGCTCGATCAGCTGCTTCATCCACATCTCTCGGGACTCGTCGGCACACGAGAGAGCGACGCCCTGCAGCTGCTCGAACGGCACGTCGACCATCGTCGCGAGTTCGTCGACGCCGCCCAACGGATGCACGGTGACCGAGTGAATCGACGGGAATTCTCCGCGCCACGGCTCGTCGCTCGCCGCGACCCATCCGACGCCCTCGCCCCAAACCGGACCGCCAAACTCGGCCGTTCCGCGTGCCTGAGCGCGCCGCGCCAGCTCGCCCTCCGCCACGTCCGAGGCATCCAGCGCCTCTTCCACCTCGGCGATCTGGGCGCCGAGGTGCTCGCAAAATGCGTCTCGACGCGCTTTCGTTCCGCGAAAGAACACCGCGCGGCATGAAAAACAGCCCTTCTGGTGCCACATGACGATGTCGGTGGCGATTCCGCGCGTGAGCCGCTCGAGGTCCACGCCGTCGGTATCGTCGACGACCGCGAAGCTCACCCGATGACCGTACCCCGTGACGCTCGCGCGCCTGGATGCGCGCTCCCGAACCACCTCACGAACATCGTCGACTGTCTCATCGCTCCCGCTCACCACGACGACATCCGCGTCCCACCAGTCCGATTTACGTATGGACATACTCGGGTCCACCACCCGCCGCCACAGCGACGCGAAGTGCCGCGCGAACGCCTCGCCGCGGGACGAAGGCCTCACGACTTGCCGGGCTCCGAGCAAGAAGCCAAAGAGCACCGGCGTGACGCCGGCGCCGGGCAGTGCGGGCCAGATATGTGCGATCGTCGACGGAGCCTCGATTCGCGCTCCGTCACGCGCATCCCCCAGCGCCTCGATCCCGCCGAAGCCCTCCAGCTCGCGCTCGAATGCGTGTACGACAGCATTTGGATTCCAGGTCTGAGAGTGCATCCCGAGGCCCCGGCGGACCATTTTCTCCGGCCAGCCATCGGCGCACATCGCCTCGACCGTCGCCTTCGAGGAGCACAACTCCATGAAGAGCTCCGGCAGCTTTTTGACCCGTCGATCGTAGTCTTGCTCACGATTGCTCAACGATTTCCTCGATAGTCAGGCTGCAGCCGCGCAGGTCCGCGTCGGGCGCGCGTCCCTCCAGGCGAAATCCATCTCCAACTCGCGTGCCGATATCCGTCGTCTGAACCCCGACAACGCTGTCGATATTCGCGAGGTCGTACCAGCAGATCAGCCCCCGAGCACCGTCGCCCTCCAGCGGTTCTAGCGTCCGCGGGTCCATCAGCTCGACGCGCACCCAGGGCGGCGTATAGAGGATCGACTCGCGCTCGACGACGGTCTCGGCGAAACGATCCTGAGCCAACTGACGACGCAGGTCAGCGGTGTAGGCCTGGCTGGACAACTCGGTCATGCTGTACTCGCTGACACACATGCTCTCGGGGATGCCCAGCTGCATCGAGAACGCCTCGTAGAGCTCGTCGCGCGTGATGCTCTTGCTCTTTCCTTTGAACCCGCCGGTCTCCATGACCCGGGAGCCGGGCGGCAGGTTCCAGATGGTGTCATGCGCCTCGAGGAGCTCCGCAAATGCGAACGCGGTGCCGAGCAAGAAGACCGGGATATCCTCCTCTTGCGAGCGGGTGATGGCATCGGCCATCGCACCCAACTTCATGTCCAACTCGCCGCCTTCTCGACGCACGTAGAACGCGCTTTCGGCGTCTCCGTGCAGCTCGATCAACTCACTGAGCATGAACGAAAGGCTACTGTCGGGAAGGTCTTCGGCCGGCGGTGCAGCGATGAGCATGCGCATCTGGTCGCGGTCTGGCAGACAGAAGTGCCGAAACGGCCCTCGCAAGGACGCCTGGTAGACGTCGACCGACGCGAAATGATGCTCTCCGCGCTCGCCGACGGTCGTGCCGCTCGTCTTGAAGGTGTGCGTCGGCTCCGACACCCCCGACAGGCGCACGTGCTTGAAGACGTCCGTCGGGACCGCGGGGATCTCCCGGTAGTCGTCGACATCCCGGGGCGTGACTCCGCGGCCCTCGCAGAAGCGGCGAAAGGGAGGATTTCGACGAAACTGTGCCTCGAATACCGATCGAGCCAGCGCGTTGAACCGCTCGTCGCTCCATTGCAGAGCGCCGTCCTCGGCATCCCAACTGGCGATCGCGTCGATGAGCTGTGCTCGAATATCTGGGGTATCTGTCATTTCTGCAGCAAGGCCACGTTTTCGATGTGATAGGTGTGCGGAAACATATCTACGGGTTGTATCGACTCGACACGCCAGCCCGCCTCGATGAGGTCGCGAAGGTCGCGCGCGAGCGCCGTCGGGTTGCACGAGACATACACGAGGCGGCTGGCGTCTATGTCGGCGAGGTGCTCGCGAGCACCCGGGAGCAACCCTGCTCGGGGCGGGTCGACGACTACAAGATCGACCTCGCCTGCCGCCGCTTTGAAGTCTTCGGTCTCAAGGACGTCGCCGACGTCACCGACGAAGAACTCGATATTGTCGATTCCGTTCGTGATGGCGTTCTGCCGCGCATTCTCGACGGCATCGGGTTGCAGTTCGATGCCGACGACTCTGTCGGCGTAGGGCGCCATGCACATCCCTATCGTACCGGTTCCACAGTACAGGTCGAGCACCGTGTGTCGCGCCGATTCCTCCAGCAGCCCCGTTTTCTCGAGGACCTCGCCGTATAGAACCTCGGCTTGCAGGGTGTTGGGCTGGAAGAACGCCCGAGGGTGGATGTCGAAGTCCAGGACGGTATCGCCCGGCAGGTGCATCTGCTCCCTCAACAACGGTTCGCCGTGCAGGTGGTGCTCGATGAAGCGCGTCGGTTCTCCGCGAACGGCTCGCTGCTGGGTCCAGTATACCGACGTCAGGCCACCGCCGATCTCGGCGGCCGTGTCGAGCGCGACGTCCCGAAACGACCGGGCGATATCCTCGGCTGGCACGAACGATCCGTCGAAAAATGTCTCTTCCGCATGTGTCGTCATCAGCTCGACCAGGCGCTCGCCGGTGCGCTTACCCTCGCGGATCGTCAACGTTCGAAGGAACCCGTCATTTTTATTGTTAATATACGGAGAAATCCCATTCTTTACCGCCCACGCACGGATGGACTGGAGGAATTTCGCGGCGAATTCGGATTGAAGATAGCATTCATCTAAATTTAAGACTTCGTAGCGATAGCCCTTTGGATACATCCCCAGCGCGAACTCGCGATTCACCGTATCGCCGAAGCTGAACTCCATCTTGTTGCGGTAATACCACGGCTCGTCCTGGCCGATGACCGGCGTGACCCAACCCGGATCCAAACCGGCGTCTTTGATGAGCCGCTTGACCGTGCTCTCCTTGCTGGCGAGTTGGTGGCGGTAGCTCAAATTCTGGAGCGTACATCCGCCACATCCCTCTCCGGGTAATTCTCGCCGACCGAAGTGCTTGCAGCGCGGCTCGGCCCGCATGCCAGATGGCTCCAATATCTCATCGATGCGGCAGATGATGCGCCGCTTTCGCCGCGTCTCCACCAACACCCGCACGCGGTCGCCAGGAACCGCTTTTCGGATGTAGAAGACGAAATCTTTGCGCTCTTCCTGCGGCCCGACCAGGGCCGGGAATTTGGCGGTGCCCTCGCCTTCGAGCGAGAGACCCGTCACCTCGACCTCGAATTGTTCGTCGGAGCGAGGGCTGTGCGGCAAGTGGGGACGCGTTTTCATGTGCTCGACTCCCTGATGAGAAACTGAGTCACGGTCAATAAGCCCTACACGACCTCGTCGCAAGCTTCACGAGCGAAGGCTCTCTTCGTCCGGGGTTTCCGAAGAGCACTATTCACCGAGTCTGACGTATATAATAAGTATAAAATAAACGCTTTAAATAGGTTCAAATAAATTCATATCTATTTATTATTAGATGTTGCAAAAAATGTGATTGTGTAGTGTATACTCTACACACCGACTGCTTTACTCACATGACTGCTCATCTACGTATCGGGGACACCAGAACTTCCTCGTGTCAGGGAATCCGATTGCCAGATCGCCTCAACGGAGGATCTCAGAGTGAAAGAAGCTGTACTGCCCGAAGCAAAAGCCGAGCTCATCGACCTGATCAAGAGCTGCGGAGAGATCTCCGTCGACGATGGTGCTGACGAGCTCGGCCTCGCCAAGACCACCATCCGACAGCACCTGGCCAAGCTGGAGTCGATGGGGTTCGTGAAGACCCGCAGTCATCGCCACGGTCGCGGCCGTCCGCGCAAGATGTATGGACTCACGGAAAAAGCAGACGACTTCTTCGAGCGGCGTGACCGCGAGTTTCTGGTCGGCCTCATCGAATACCTTCGCGCGCGAGACCAGGAAGCGCTGATCTGCAGCTATATCGAGGAGTTGGCCGATGAACTCCTTGATGGCCTCGACGTCTCACACCTCGACCTCGAGCGCCGCATCCGGGCACTCGAACTCCTTGCGCGTCGCCAGGGATTTATGGCGAAGAGAGCCGATGATAGCGAGCATACGGCAATATTGGAGTTCCGAAATTGTCCGTTTTCCCAGGTCGCGCAGCTGACCGACCATCTCTGCGAGCAAGAGCTCGAACATATTCGCGATATCATCGGCAAGCCGGTCGAGCGCGTAAAATATCGGGTCAATGGTGACCAAACGTGCGCATATTGCATCAAGAAGGACGACGACTCGTAGACAAGCACTCCTGACAGTGGACCAATGAATGAAAGAAGACGTTCTAAATCAGGCCAAATCAGACCTGATCGACCTTATCAAGCGCGAGGGGGAAGTTTACGTCGACCTGGCTGCCGAGGCGATGGACCTCGCGAAGACCACGATTCGCCAACACCTGACATCGCTCGAGGACATGGGGTTTCTCCAGACTCATCGCCACCGTCACGGTCGCGGTCGCCCCCGGAAGATGTACAGCCTCACGGACAAGGCCGAGCAGTTCTTCGAGAAACGCGACGACGAATTCCTGGTCGGCTTCCTCAAGGACCTGATAGCACAGGGCAACTCCCGCCTGATCGATGACTATATCGAGCGGAGATGCCAGCGCGTCAAAGATGAGATGAAGGAGGACGGCTTCGTCTTCGATGGCGACGGTATCGAAGCCACGGAGGAGTTCCTCAGCCGTCGAGGCTTCATGCCGAGGATCGAACGAGACGAGCAGGACCTCGTGAAGCTCGTGCTTCGAAATTGCCCGTACTCCAGAGTGGTCGAGTCCACGCAGTATATCTGTCAGGTCGAAGAGCGAACGATCGAGGGCATGCTCGGCCGCAAGATCACCCGAACCAAGCATATCGGCAGCGGCGACCGGGTGTGTGAGTACTGCGTCAGTCCTGGCTGACCCGGATCTGCCCGCCGTCGACGGCGAACGAGCGCACGTCGTCTTCGAGCAGGATATAGTCGCGGTGCGTGGTCGTGATAAAGACCTGCCCGTCTTCCCTGGAACGCAGAAAATCGAAGAGGTGACGATTTCGCTGGCGGTCGAGCTCGCTGGAGACGTCGTCCAGCAGCAAGATCGGCGCGAAGTGGTAACGTTCCTCGAGGTACGTGATCTCGGCGATCTTCATGGCCAGCACGAAGGCCCTGTGTTGGCCCTGGCTGGCGTAGGTCTTCACGTCCCGGCCGTTTAAGCTGGCGGTGAGGTCGTCTCGATGCGGGCCGATCAGGGTGTAGCCGCGATGTCGCTCATCGTCCCGCGTTCGCTCCAGACCGGCCTGCAGCACCCGCTCGATATCGGCCTTGGTCCCCAGGGCGTCGAGGTCGATCTCGCGGTCGGACCACTTCATATCGTAGGCGATCTCTGCCTCGAAATCCTGTCGGAAAATCTGCTTGAAGACGCGCCTCAAGACAGGCTTGAAGTGCTCGAGGAAGGTCAGCCGACGGGAGATGACGTCGGCTCCGTACTGGACCAGTTGCTCGTCGTAGACGGACAGCAGTGACTCGTCGAGCTCGGGCTCCTTGAGCAGAGAATTGCGCTGCTGCAGGACGTCTTCGTAGTGCTGGTGTTCGGTGGCATAGGCGGGTCGGGCGTTGAAGATCGCCCGGTCGATAAAGCGTCGGCGCTCGGACGGTGACCCCTTCAGGATGACGATGTCCTCGGGGCCGAACATCACGATGTTGACCGTGCCGAAGAAGTCGGCGAGCTGGCGCACCGGCGAGTCGTTGAGGAAGACTTTCTTGCCGCGTTCGGAGATCTCGAGCTTGACGATACGCTCGCTGCCACCGCGGTCGACGCGCGCTTCGAGCACCGCGCGGTCCTCGCCCCACTCGATGAGGTCCTTGTTGGTCTGCGGGCGGAAGCTCTTGACGGCGCTCAGCAGATACACCGCCTCCAGCAGGTTCGTCTTACCCTGTCCGTTCTCGCCGTGGAGGATATTGAAGCGCGGATGCGGCTCCAGGTCGACGGCCGAGAGGTTACGGAAGTGGCGCAGTCTGAGGGCTTCGAGGAGCATCGCCGTGCGTCACAGGCGCATCGGCATGACGACGAAGAGCGACTTCTCGTCTCCGGGCTCGCGCAGCAGCGTCGGCGAGAGCGTGTCGATAATCTCGAGCGAAACCGTGTCGTCTTCGAGGACGCTGAGCACGTCGAGCACGTACTTGTAGTTGTAGCCCGCTTTGACCGTCTGGCCCTCGTAGTCGGCCGGGATGACCTTGCGACCCTCACCGCGGTCGGGGTCCGAGGCGTACAGCTCGAGCCCCTCGTCGCTTAGCTGCAGCCGGACATTGTTGGTCTTCGGGCTGGCGAACAAGCTGACGAACTTGAGCGACTGAGTGAACAGGTCGCGACTGACGAATGCCTTCTGGTCGGTCTCTTCGGGCAACACCTGGGTGAAGTCCGGGAACGTCCCCTCGATGAGGCGCACCGACATCGACATCGGGCCGTGCTTGAAGATGACGTTGTTGTCGACCAGGCCGAAGCTCAGCTCGGCGCCCTTTGGGTCGATGTTGCGACGGAGCTCGGAGAGCCCCTTTCGCGGGATGATGATACCTTCGCGAAGCTCGGGCGGAGCATCCGAGCCGGGGCTAAATTCCTCGGGTGCCACCTCGACCTTCGACAGCCGGTGGCCGTCGGTCGACACCATCAAAAGCGTGTTCTCGTCGGTGACCTTGAAGAACGAGCCGGTCAGGTTGGCCCGGGCGTCGTCGGTCGAGACGCTGAACAGGGTCTTGTCGATCATCTCCAACAGCACGTCGGTGCCGATGGGATAGGTATCGACCTGAGTGGTGTCCAGAATCTGCGGGAAGTCGTCGGGGTGCGTCCCGACGATCCGGCACGACACGCTTCCAGACTCCAGATTCGCCCAGTAATTCTCTTCGGTTTCGAGCTCGAGGGATTCCTCCTCGAGGCTCTTGACGATGTCGAACAGGCTCTTGGCCTGGAGGGTTACGCTTCCTTCCTCGAGGACTTCGCAGTCCAGTGAGGTCGAAATCGCCGTGTCGAGATCCGTGGCGTGGAGCGTCAGTCGCCCGTCTTTTGCTTCGAGCAGAGCGTTGGACAGAATCGCCAGTGTGCTGCGCTGGCTGACCACACCCTGGAGCTTACCGAGCTCGTCGGTCAGTGCTTCCGAGGAAATGCGAATTTTCATCTCAGCCGTCTCCTGAAATTCAATATTTTAGCTCACACAATCAAACACGGCTGGCGCGATGTTTCAAGCCCCACAGGTCGTTTGGACCGACGCACGTCTCGACTCAGCTGGACTCGCTCGGCCGACACCGCTTCGATCCGGGTCTGAGCCACTGGACTCGCCGCTTCGAAAACCCGATCTGCAGATGCCTCGCATCTCGAACGATTCACACCTCGGTGACACGCGTCTTTTCTAGTACGTCTTTAAAAAGAAGGGATTTAGTACTTATTAACTAGCAGAGCTAGTAGGGCCTGTGGATTTGTGGAGAACCCCGCTAAGTCCTTGGTCGATATCGATTATTTATCCCACAATACGTTGTGAACGGAGCTGTGATCTGGGTGTGGGAGAAAATGCGAGACTTTTCCAGATCGAGTTCCACAGGATTTCCCCAGGGATCTTCACAGGGTTTTTAACAGGGTTTTCCACAGATCGGATCGGGGGTTGAGGGGGATGTAGGAGATGTGGGGGATGTAGGAGATGTAGGTAACCCATCTGTAGGCCCCGACAAAGCGAAGCGAGATCGGGGTGGTCGAGGTGTGTTTCCTGAACAAGGTAACGCGAAGCCCCGTTAGGCCCAGACAAAACAAAACCACGCCGGACGTAACGCCCGGCGTGGTTTTTTGATGAGGTTGGTTAGTTATGGTGGTGTTTAGGCCGCGGCGTGCGCGGTCTTATCCGTATCCGATCCGGCTCCGAGCGGTGTGCCCGGGCCTTCGAGCGCGTGCTCGAGGACCTGTGAGACGTCCTCTGCGAGGACGATCTCGACGTTCTCGCGGACCTCTTCGGGGATATCGTCGAGGTCACGCTCGTTTTGATACGGCAGCAGCACCTTCTGGATGCCGGCGCGATGGGCAGCCAGCACCTTCTCCTTGATGCCGCCGACCGGCAGCACGCGGCCGCGCAGGGTGACCTCACCGGTCATCGCGGTGTCGGGGCGAACCCGACGGCCGGTCAGCAACGAGGTCAGCGCGGTGAACATCGTGACACCCGCGGACGGTCCGTCCTTGGGCACCGCACCCGCCGGCACGTGGATGTGCAGGTCCTGGTTCTCCAGGAATTTCGGGTCGATATTCAGGTCATCTGCGTGGCTTCGCAGGTAGGCGAGCGCGGCGCGAGCCGACTCTTGCATGACGTCACCGAGCTTGCCGGTGATCTCGATGCTCCCCTTGCCGAACATGCGTGACGTCTCGATGAACAAGATATCACCGCCGGCGGGCGTCCACGCCATTCCGGTCGCGACACCGGGCTGGGCGGTTCGGGCAGCCGTCTCGTTGAAGAAGCGCTTCTTGCCCAGGTACTCGTCGAGATTGTCGCTGTCGACCTTCATGACGACGTCCGACGGATCTTCGGCACGTGCGGCGTCCAGCGCCAGCACCCGCGTCAGCTTCGTGAGCTGGCGGTCGAGCTCTCGCACGCCCGCCTCACGCGTATAATCGACGATCAGAGACTCCAACGCCTCGTCACTGATGGGCAGCTGGCTGGGCGACAGGTTGTACTGCTCCATGCGCTTGGGCAGCAGGTGTCGCCGGGCAATCTGCACCTTCTCCTGAGGGGTGTAACCGGACAACTCGATGATCTCGAGGCGGTCGCGCAGAGGCGGCGACAGGTTTTCGAGGTAGTTCGCCGTCCCGATGAAGAGCACGTCCGACAGGTCGAACGGCACCTCCAGAAAGTGGTCGGTGAACGTCGAGTTCTGCTCCGGATCGAGCACCTCGAGCAGAGCATCCTCCGGGTTTCCGGAGAAGCCGCCCTTGGTCACCTTGTCGATCTCGTCGAGCAAGACGATCGGGTTTTTGACGCCCGCCTTGCGCATCGCCTTGACGATGCGGCCGGGCATCGCTCCGACGTAGGTCTTGCGGTGGCCGCGAATCTCGGCCTCGTCGCGCACGCCACCCAGCGAGATGCGGACGAACGGTCGGCCCGTCGCCTCTCCAATCGCCTGCGCGATGGAGGTCTTACCGACGCCCGGAGGCCCCGCCAGGCACAGGATATTGGCCTGGGGATTCTCCGAGAGCTTGGTCACCGCCAGGTATTGAAGGACGCGCTCCTTGATGTCCTCCATGCCGTAGTGGGTCTCGTCGAGGATATGTTGCACCTCGTCGATATCGTCGTTGGTCTCCGCTGATTTCGACCACGGAAGCTCGGCCATCAGCTCCAGATAATTCCGGATGATGTTGTGCTCCGGGCGCTCGGGCGGCGTCGACTCGAGCCGACGCAACTCCTGCTCGGCAACCTCCCAGGCCTCTTCCGGGAGCCCCGCCTCTTCGAGCTGCTCGCGCAACTCGTCGACGATGTCGCCTTCCCCATCGCCGTCGCCCAGCTGCTTTTTGATAGCCTTCATCTGCTCGCGCAGGATGCTGTCGCGCTGGGCCTTCCCGATGGACTCCTTGACCTCATCGTTGATCGTCTCGCTGACCTCTCGGCGCGTCTGTAGCTCGCTGATGAACTCGTAGAGCTTGCGGATTCGAGTGGTGATATCGAGCTCGATAAACAGCGCGATTTGCTGCTGGAACTCCAGCGGCGCGGCGGCTGCGACCTTGTCGACGGTCTTGCCAAACGAGACGTCCTGGCGGCTCATGAGCTTGCCGAGGTCGTCTTCCTCCCACCCCACATCGCGCAACATGCTCGTCAGAGCGGTCGACATGCGCTCGCTCTCGGCGGGGTCGGACTCGGTCTCCTCGACCGACTTGCCCTCGACCTCCCAGTAGCGACCGTTGTCGGTCATCGACGCGATTTCAAAGCGCTGCAGGCCTTCGAGCAGGATGCGCGGCCCCTGCATACCCGGCGCGATGTTTCGCACACGGGCGAGGGTGGCGAGATCCTGGACGTCGGAGCGTACGGGATGGTCGACAGCCGCGTCGCGCTGGACGCCGACCGCGATGATGTCGCCGGGACGCAGGTCTTCGAGCAGCTCCAGGGAGCGCTCTCGACCCACGGTGACCGCCATCGTGACGTTGGGGAATAGGACTGAATTGCGAAGCGGCAGCAGTGGCAGGTTGGTTGTCAGTAGCTCTTGATAATTGGCGTCACCGCTCATCGAAAACCTCTTTGTATATGGTGCACACATCGCCGAAGCGATGCGATTATCTCATTCAAATTCAGTCGTGAGGACTGAACTGTGAATGAAATATAATCTCGTTCACCATAACGGCAAGGTCTGGGGTTTTGTTCCCAGGACATCGAGAGTTGGGATCTTTCCGGTCATGTGTACAGGAAGCACACGCACGGGCCCCTTCCGCCCGAGGAGAGGCTACTCCTCACACGCCTTCGAAAACTCGACGCTCTCCTCGGTCATCCGCGGCCCGAACCCACCAGCGATCGACCCACAATCGTCGCTCTTGATCCGCACGTTCTTTTCGACGTGGAGCCCCGCTCCGGCCGACTTCTCGACCGCGAGGTCGTCGAGGCGATACGCGTTGGAGCCGTAGTCGCTGTCGAACATCAGGGCGGCGGGCTTGGCGCGGTTGAAGTTCTTCTCGGCGCCGGCGAAGCGAATCGTGGCGTGCTCGATGACGTTGTCGATGCTGTCGCTGCCCTGGAGCAGGATGCCGCGCCAGTATCCGGGGACCTCGCGCGCCCCCGTGAATACGACCGGTTCATCGCTCGTGCCTTTGACGGCGAGCTTGCCCTTGTGCACGACGAAGCCCTGGTTTTCGGCGAAGGCCAGCGTATTCCCGGCCTCGATGGTCAGGAAACCCTCTTTCACGGTCGGCGTCTTCTCGATGAAGTAGGTCGCGTTGATGGTCGGCCAGGCCGCCTCCTCGGCGATATCTCCATCCCACATCGTGATGCGGTCGTTTTCGTTGCCCGAGTAGTCCGAGTCGCCGTCGAATATGCCGACAATGGCCGGGTGAACGTACGCCGCGCCCTGTTTGTTCTGGGTCAGGGTATTCTCGGTGAAGTCCAGCTCGACGTTCGACTCGACGTACATCCCGTAGCTGTCCGAGTCGGTAAACGTCGCGTCTTTGATGGTGAAGCTCGACTTGCCGTAGTCGTTATCGAACATCAGCGCGGCGGGTTTGGCGCGGTTGAAGTTTTTCTCGGCGCCGGCGTACGAAAACGTCACGTGCTCGAGCGCGTTGTCGATACTGTCGCTGCCCTGGACGAGCATGCCGCGCCAGAAGCCAGCAATATCGCGACTGCCCGTGAACGTTATCGGCTTCTCGGCGGTGCCCGACGCGCTCATGCGTGCTTTGTGGAGCACCAGACCAGCGTTTTCGTCGAATTTGAACGTCGCGCCTGGCTGTACGGTGACGAATGCGTCGTCCTTGATCGTGAGGGTTTTCTCGACGCGATACGGTACGTCGATGGCCGGCCATGTGGCCTCGATACCGCCCACCTTGCCGCCCATCACGAGTACTTCGTCGGTCTCATTTCCCGTGTAAGTGGTCTTGGCGTCGAGCATCCCGAGGCTGCGAGGGTCGACGTAGACCGCGCCCTCGGCGTTCTTCGTGATGGTATTCTCGGCGAAGTCGAGATCGAGGCTCGACTCGAGATACAGGCCGTGCGTCTCCGAATTCGACAACTCGACACGACGGATGACGAAGGTGCTCTTTCCATAGTCGTCGTCGAACATCAGCGCGGCGGGCTTGGCGCGATTGAAGCTATTTTTGTTGCCGGCGTACGTGATTTTGACGTGCTCGAGGGTATTGTCCGAGAAGTCTGAGCCCTGGATGAGCAGCCCCTTCCAGAAACCGGGCTTCTCGCGCTGGCCGGTCAAGACGATCGGCTTGTCGGCGGTTCCTGCTGCCTTCAGCGTGCCCTGGTGGACGACCATCCCGGCATTTTCGGCGAACTGGATGGTGACACCGGGCTGGATTTCGAGCTTCTGCTTCTCTCCGACCGTCAGCTGGCCTTCGACCAGATAGCAGCCCCCGCCCTCAGTCGTGAGCACGGTATTCTCGCCGAGCTTCTGGATCGAAACCGGCTCCCCACACGGTCCACCTTCGACCGGTGACGCCTCACCGAAGTCGGCCTTGGCGGTCTCGGGCTGTGCCGTCGGGCTGCCCTTGTCGGGTGCATGCTCTTCGGCCTTGGGTTTCTCAGCTTCGGCAGCCTCGTTGGTCTTCTCGGCTTTTTCTTCACCCGAGATCTTCTCTTTGACCTTGTCGCATGCACTCAGAGCCAGCACGCCTGCCAATCCAATATAGACCAGTTTCTTCATCATCATTTTCCCCGTTATTCGCCTTTCGAGAGAACGCTAAACAGCATCGTACGTCGATCTTTGATTGGCAAGTGCGCGTCCGGGCGGTGAGGTGGATGCTCGTAGGATTGGATGGATGACTGAACTTTTTACGCAACGATTTCGGGGTGCCTGCCGATAACCATTATAGAGGGGCAACGTCCCTCTGGTTTGGCAATTTCGACCCGAGGCACCCATGGGACGCGATATTCGACTCTTTCGGAAGGGGGCGGTCTACCACGTCACCAATTACACCTACCGCGGCGAGTTGCGGCTGACGCCGAATGAATTCGTGCGGTTATTCGTGGAGGGCAGCCTGGCGAAGGCGGCCGAAAAATACGGGGTACGCATCATGCTCTTTTCGGTGATGGGCAACCATTTTCACCTGATCGTGCAGGTTCCGTTCGCGAACCTCGATGACTTCATGGAGTACTTCCAGCAGGAGCTGTCGACGCGGCTGAATCGGTTTCGGGGCGTTGGCGGGACGAATTTCCCGGAGCGCTACGTCCCACAGGAGATCGCCTCGGAGGCGGATTTCTGTGATCTGGCGGCGCAGATTCTGTGCAACCCGGTGCGGGCGCGTCTGGTGTATGAGGCGTCGGACTGGCCGGGCGTCTCCTCGCTGGAGATGCACCGTGCCGGGAAGACGAGCCGGACGGTGCGACACGCCAGCCGCCGCCACGCCGCAAAGATGCGCGAGCTGGGGATGACTCCGGCGCTCGAGCGAAGCCTGGGGGAGCTGGAGCTGGAGCTGTCGCCGCCTCCGTTCTGGCGCGACCTGGAGCCCGAGGAGGTCCAGCGGCGCATCGCCGAGCTGGCGAACGCAGAAGAAGCACGGTTGCAGGCTGAGATCGACCGTGGCCGCGAGCGAACCCGCGGGCGCAGCCGGATCCGGGACGAGCATCACAGCGACCGCCCGGAGGAAGTCCACTGGAAGCCGCGTGGGCGCTGCGTCAGCCGGGACCCGCAGTTCAAGGCGGCCTACAACGCGTGGTTCGAGAGGGCGACGCGTAAATACAAGCGCGCCGCAGCCAAGTGGCGGCTATTCGGCGAGTGGGGCGATTATCCGCCGGGGAGCTTTCCGCCAGGTTGGCTGTGGTGCCTGCCGCCGTCAGCCGAGGTCGGCCCGCCGCTACCCTGGCACAGGCCGAGATCGGCGGCGGCTTAGCCCGCCACCTGGTGCTCGGGGGCGGGCCGTGGTCAACGGCGCCCCGTGCCGCCCGAGCATCTGGAGCTGCGAGCGGCTGAGATCTACCGAATATGCTCCTGAAATCCCCTAGAAAAAAGAGCCTCTCCGGGGCATGGGGTGGTGTGCCTGGATCGGCTCCCTGGGGCCGAAATCTGTGAAAATCCAGAGAAATTCGGCTCAAATTCACGGTTTCACCCCCTGAGATCTCACCAGAAACCTCACTCACAACTCACAATCACCCCGGCCATGCCCTACCTACCAACCAAAACGGCAAAAATTGCAAGCAACCTGGTAATTAAGGTGGCACCAACCTGGTCAGTCACAATGAAGGGCACTTGAGAGGCTTCAGGAGGGGGTGAGCGCTAAATTCTGATTTTTTAGCTGAGGCTTTTGCTGGTTCTTTGGTCGTTGGTGGCGAAGCAATTCACCCCATTTAGTCGTTGACGGCGAAGCAACTTGGTCGTTCGCGGCGAAGCAACACGCTGTTTCGGCCTGGGAAGGAACAGTTCCGCGGACAACCCATCAACTTCCCATCATTCGAAGAGACCCTACGAGGGAATTCGCCTTGACGCACAACGACACCTATGTGAGTGATTACTCACGAAGTTTCGGACGTTGATGGACCCCCGAAAAGGTGGAGAGGCATCGTGTCAACCAAGCGCCTGCCAGCCGAGGAACGAAAAAAGCAGATCCTGAGGAGCGCCATTCGCGTCTTCTCGCGCTCGACCTATCATGGAGCGACGACGAAGAGTATCTCCGAGGAAGCTGGCGTCACCGAGGCGCTGATCTACCGCTATTTCGGCAGCAAGCGCACGCTGTTTACCGATGCCATCGTCCACACATCCAGCCATCTGGTTCAGGGGCTCGAGGAGACGCTCGATCGCAATCCAGAGAGCCCGGTTCAGGCGATCACGGAGTGCTTCGAGTACTACGTCAGCGTGCTCGAGAAGCATGAGGACTTCGCCAAGATGATCTTTTTGGTGCTCTCCGAGCTCGACCAGGAAGACATTCGCGAGGCGTACCTGCCTTTCCAAGAGCGCGCGCTCAAGGCGATCGCCACGGCCATCGAAGACTGGAAAGAAAAGGGCCTGGTCGCCGAGGAAATGGACACAAAGACGACCGCGTGGCTGTACTTCGGCACCTACCTCATCCTTGCGCTCGTCAAGCAGACCACCGGCGACACCCCGATGGACGCACAGTACGCTATCGAGTTGGCCAAGCCGTTCGTGGACGCCCAGTTTCCGACGTGATGCGACCGTCTGAGTCGCATCTCCTGACCGCATCCGCGTCGTAATCCGTCATTGTGACATCGTGGCCCGCCGTCCTACGGTTTGCGGACCAGCCCGTATAGACCCACCTGTCACACAGGAGGTGCCGCCATCGTCGATTTCAATCCCAACCGTGATCTCCAGGTAGAAGTCAGCCAGCGAGGCGAGGTCTACGACCTGCGTTCCCGAGGCATGGTCGACCACGACCGCAAGGAATTGGTGATCGAGGGCGTCCCCGAATCCCAGGTCAGCAACGCCGGCATCCTCATCAATCAGGCTGCCGCTCATATTGTCGAAAGCGAGGTCGCGTCCGGCGAACGGAAGGGCCTGGAGTTGGGCAACCAGATGCCCATCGTGACGCTCTTCGACGTCGGTCCAGCCGTCCAGTGCATCGCCGATGGGCATGTCGAGTCCGCCGACGCAGGCCCACCCAGGGTCGCTCTGACGACCGTCGCGCTCGCCCGCGCGGCATCCGAGTTGGGCCAGCGAAATCAGGAGGCCGCGATGACCATCATGGAAGACTCGATCGCATTTTATCCTGGCGAGCCGCTGGGTGATGCGGAGCCCTTCTTCGGCTATCCGTACAACTGGCAAAACTGCCTGACGTACGAGGAACTCGCGAAACACTATCGTGGTGAGAAGGGCGCCGATTATCTGCGGCGCGCCTGTAACAGGTCGGTCATTATGCAGAGTCAGATCCTGGGTGCTCCCATGGACATGTTCAGCTCGATGGACGCCGATCAGGTCGCCAGACGCGCCGCGTTCATCCATCGGACCAACGCCGATACCTTCCAGGTCGAAGATGGCCCGAACGACGCGCTGGCTATCACGATATCGCCGCTCTGGGAGCTCGGTGAGGAGGATGCGGTGCATCGAAGCCTGGTGATGCTGCCCGAGAAATTGCTCGCGTTGTATTGGAACGAGACGGTGATGGAAGCCGTGGATTCAGACCCCGTTTACGGTCTCATCGGTGAAGTCGTCGAGGCACACGGCGACGACCCGGTAGCCCTGGCCGCCCGGGTCACCGACGCACGCCGCCTTTGGACGGATCCGTCGGCTCCCACCAGGAAATTCGAGGCCGAATATTTCAACGGAGACGTTCTGTTCTCCACCGTCGTCGCCCACGTCGCTCGATTGATGTCCGCCGGGGCGCAGATGCCGGAACTGCGCGTCTCACTCGGACTATCCGACGACGATGACGCCCGCACGACGCTCGCCCAGATCATCGACAAGGTCGAATCGCTCGAGTCCAGCGCCTACAACGAGGCCATGCAGCAGGTCGATTGAACTGACCGGTTCTCCGACTCGGCCGATCGTGGAGTTGCCGCATCACGGAGGCCGTAGCGTCCGTGACGTATTCATGAGCCTGCTGACGGTCGAGTGTTGCAGTCGACAAAGTCGGGCGGCTCGTCGAGCTGGACATTGTAGTTTACATGTTCGATGTGCCTCGGGATTTCAATCGCCAACGTACGACTCCTCCGGCGTCTATCCCCGTCCTGCTCTTGTCGCTGTTCTTCTGGTAACTCACCGGCCGGGGAACCAACGCATTCTCCATAGATTCTGATGCGAATAGTCGCCGTCGTCCCCTCCATCACCACGCTCTCGAGCGTCTGATAATAGTAGTGGTCTTCCTTCGGTTCCGGAATCGGCACCTTGACGACCGCGACGTCCAATTCATCCCAGAACACCTTCGCGTCCTTCCAGTCGTCGGTGGTCTCATCGCACTCGAAAGCCGCTTCGAGTTCGGCGCGCGATGATGCCCTCTTCACCGTCTCATCGGGGAGCTTCGATCCCTCGCACGGCAAGGGCAGCGGTACGATCTCGCAGTCCTTTGCGTGCCCCTCGATCACGCAGCTCAGCACCATTCGACCACGCGACGCGTAATCGAGATACTTCAACTTGCCGTCGGGGTATCCGCGGAACGTCCCGACCTTTGCACCATCCTCGAACTGCCCCGTTCGGGAGACCTCGCCGCCGCTGCAATACCACGCAGGCCCTTGTTGGACCCCTTCGGAATCGACGCAGACCATGTCCGTTCGGTCCGTCCAGTCGAACTCGATCGCTTTTCGTTCGAGGCCATCCGGACACGTAAATTCCGCGCAGCTCTTGTCCATCTCCGTGGATGGCGCGTGTGTGCTCGTGGCGCATGCCGAGAAAACGGACGCGATCAATAAGGGAATGACGAGTTGGAAGGTCGAGAATCGACGCACTCGTGCCAGGGGCGTTGAGTCACTCATGATGGGCCGTGCTGAATCAGCGATTATACACTTTATCCAATCAACTTGGTGCGTGTCGGATAGAACGAGACAGGGCCGCAAACGATCTAAATACGTTCACGATCTAAAGCTCGAACGATTTTCAAAACGCTTCAGACCTGTCAGACTGTGTCGCGAGTTGTCCATACCTGCAACGTGTAAGTCATGACCGATCGCCGCGACATGATTTTGAAGGTGGCCGAGGAACTGCTGCGCCACTACGGCGTGCGCAAGACCACGATGGGCGATATTGCGCGCGCCGCTGAGATTGGTGTTGGCACCATCTATATCGAATTCTCCTCGAAGGATGCGATCCTCGAGGAGCTCGCGTCTTCGCGCCACCAGCACGTGCTCAACTGCATGCAGCAGGCCGTCGAGTCCGAGGAGACCTTCCCGGCGCAGTTTCGGGCGGTGATGAACGCGCGGATCAAGTCGTTCATGGAGCTCGCGCGCAAGGGCGCCCACGCCGCCGAGTTGGTGCATTGCGGGGGGTGTGAGCCGGTCGAGCGGGCGTTCGATGACTTCCGCGGCCGCCAACATGCCTTCTTATGTGATTTTCTGGCGGCGGCGAGCGAGGCGGGTCGTGCCCACGTCGATGACGCGGATCTGACCGCGCGAGTGATTCTGCAGGCCTATTCGAGCTTTTCACCACCGGATATCTTCGACATCGACGTCGACGAGCGGGTCGAGTTGTTGAACGGCACCCACGATCTGATCCTCCAGGGTTTGATCAGCCGGGACGATTGACCGACGGACGCACGCTTTGCCTCAGATAAAACGCGGGTGTACCCTGCGATCGCGCCGCCAGAACTCGGCGCTCGAGAGTTTCTCATTGGAGCTGATTTGCATGAGTACTGATGACGCCGACAAGCGAAAGAGTCGACGCGAGCAGAAAAAGGAAGACCGCCGTGACGAGATAAAGCAGGCGGCCATTCGCGTCTTCTCGGAGCACGGCTATCACTCGGCGAAGGTCTCCGAGATCGTCGAAGATGTCGGGGTCGCCCAGGGCACGTTCTACCTGTATTTCGAGGGCAAGCAGCAGCTTTTCGGCGAGATACTCAACGACTTTTTGACCATGGTGGTCGAGACGATCGCCAGCTGGGAGCCGGGTGCACTCGACAGCCGTGAGGCGCTGCGAAGCGAGCTGCGCCGCGTCGGCTTGATGCTCACCGACGTCCTCATGGAAAACCGGGAGCTGACCGGGATCTTCCTGAACGAGTCGCTGGCCGTCGCCCCCGAGTTTCAGACCCTGATTCGTGAATTCTACGACACGCTGGGGTCGATGCTTACCAGCTTCAATCGCATCCTCTACGAGCGCGGCCTCATCGCCGATATGCAGTTCAAGGTACTCGCCTACATGACCATCGGGATGGTCGAGCGCGTCATCGAAGAGTGGGTCGTCAATGAAACGCTCGAGGATGTCACACCCGAAGAACTCGTCGACAACCTGATCGTCCACTACCTGGCCGGAACGTCCACGGAGGTCGACGAAATGATGAGCAAATCCGACACCGAATAGGCCGCTTAGAGGAGCTTCAGGCATGCTGCAAGTGGTTCTGTGCAATTGTAGCCCGGATGAGTCCGAGGATCTCGCGCGTGCGCTCGTCGAGAAAAAACTCGCCGCATGTGTCAACATTTTGCCTGGCGTGAAGAGCTTCTACGAGTGGGATGGCGAGTTGTGCGAGGAAGTCGAGCACACCTTGCTGATCAAGACGACCACGGAGCGGGTCGATGAGCTGAAGGCGACGCTCGAATCGCTCCATTCGTACGATGTCCCCGAAATCATCGCACTGGAAAGTACTGATGTCCTCGAATCCTATGCCGAGTGGGTCCGTGACCAGACCTCCTGAGACCGATAGCAGCGAGCCCGACGCCGAGACGACGGGTTCTCCGCAGACGGGTCAGGTGCGTCCTCATTATACGGTGCGATTGGGTCAGGACGATTGGCCCGAAGAGCGGGTGGGCGGCAAAGCGAATGGGCTGCACCGGCTGGATCGGCTCGGTTTCGACACGCCGGACGCTTTTTGCATCACCACGGATGCCTTCGATGACATCGTGGAGAGCTGCATCCCGAATGCGTCGTCGCTCGAGGAATTGCGCGCCGAGATCCTGCAGGTCGACATGCCGGAGGACCTCGTCGCCGAAATCCAGCAGCGACTCACGGAGATCGGGGCCGATCGGTGGGCGGTGCGCTCCTCCTCGATCGACGAGGACGACCTGGCCCATAGCTTTGCCGGCCAGCAGAGGACGGTGCTCGGCAGCGAGGCGCTCCCGGAGGTCCTGGCCTCCGTCCGCGAGGTGTGGGCGAGCCTCTATAATGAAGAGGCGTTATTGTATCGGACGCGGCTCAAGGTCGGGCTGGAGCCGTCGTCGATGGGCGTGGTCATCCAGGAGATGGTCGAGCCGCGGGTCGCGGGCGTATTGTTTACGCAGAATCCGATCACGGCCGACGACACCCAGGTCGTGGTCAACGCGGCTCCGGGCGATCAGCCGCAGGTCGTCGCAGGCGGTGCGGCGGACAGTTATTACCTCGAGAAGAGCAACGGCTACGTCGAGCGACACGAGCTCGGGCGCGCCGAGTCCGACGAATTCGCCGAGGGTGCGCTGCGCCGCGGCGAGCTCGAGGCGCTCACCGAGGTCGCGCGTCGTGTCGATCGCTTCTTCGACCACCCGCAGGATATCGAGTGGGTCTGGACGCAGCCCGACGACGAGGCATCGGAGAGCGAGCTCCGCATCCTGCAGACCCGCCCGATCACTGGGCTCGAGCGCGGCGAGCGCGAGACCTCCGTTTGGACCAACGTCAACGTCGGCGAAGCGTTGCCCGGAGTGGCGACGCCTTTGACGTGGAGCATCATCCACAACTTCAGCCAACGCGGATTCGAGCAGGCGTTCGGCTCGCTGGGCCTGTCGGTGCCGGAAGATTACGAGCTCGTGGGCAGCTTTCGTGGGCGCGTCTACCTGAACCTGACGCAGTTCATGAGCATCGCCAGCGGCATCCCCGTGCTGAGCCCGGATACGTTATTCGTGATGGCCGGCGGGGGCGGGGTGGAGCTGGTCAAGGGTATCTACGAGGAGCGCGCCGCGACCGAATTCTTGCAGCGGTTGCCGATCACGTTGCCCACGATCCTGACCTCGCAGCTGTCGATGCCGCTTCTGGCGCCGATATGGGGGGCGTACTTCGCGGCGAAGCGCGACGACTTCTTCCAACGCGATCTAGAGCGGCTCAACCACGCCAAGTTCCGGTCGCTGCTCGATAAGGTCGACCGCATCTTCAACCGCAACGGTCAGATCATGCTCGCCGGGAGCTCGAACTTCCTGATGAGCTACGTGGTGATGCGCAAGTTCCTGGAGTGGCTCGGCGGGCCCGAGGGCCTGCAAAACGAGCGGGAGTTGGTCAGCGCACTCGAAGTCGACAGCGCCGAGCCGGGCCTGGACTTGCTCGAACTCGGCCGCGTGGCGCGTCGCTCGCGGCGGCTGCGCCGGGTCATCTGTGAGACCGACCCCTCCGAGACTCTCTGGCGGCTCCAAGAACTCGACGAGCACGAAGACGTGCAGCAATTTCTCGAGCTCCTCGAGGACTTTCGCGACGAGCACGGCCACCGAGCTCCGCGCGAGGCCGAGCTCGCCACGCCGCGCTGGCGCGAGGATACGTCGTTCTTATTCGAGGTCGTGCGAAGCTATATCCGGGCCCCGCACCTGCCCTCGGAGCGCGAGATGGAAAAGCGCAGTCGGGAGGCCCGGGAGCGCGTCGACGAGATCGTAGATTCGACGTTTCCACCGGGGCTGGCGACGATCTTCGGGTTCTTGCTGGACTTCACGCGCAAGAACGCGCGCATCCGCGAGTTCATGCGTGCCCGCGTGGTCGACACCCTCGATATGTACCGGGAGTTCTTCCTCGATTGCGGCCGCCGACTCGTCGCAATCGACGCCATCCGCCGGCGCGAAGACGTGTTCTTCCTGCGCTACGACGAGATCCGCGCGTGGATGGAAGATCCGGCGCACGCGGGCTCCTTCAAGTTGCGCGTCTTGTTGCGTCGCGCGCTCCAGGACGCCTTCAGCGCCCAGCCCGATCCGCCCAATACCTTCGTACTCGACGGCGAGGAGATCATCGGCGAGCAGGAGTATATGCGCCGCCAGAAGATGGCTGGCGACTATAAGGTGGACACCAGTCCGACCCGCGAGATCCGTGGCCTTCCCGGCAGCGCGGGCAAGGCCACAGGACGAGCGCGCGTCATTCGCGACCCCAACGAAGGCGCCACGCTGGAGCCCGGCGAGATCTTGGTCGCGCCCTACACCGACGTGGGCTGGACCCCCATGTTCCTGACGGCCTCCGCGGTCGTCATGAGCCTGGGCGGTCCGCTCAGCCACTCGTGCATCGTCGCCCGCGAGTACGGCATCCCGACCGTCGTCAACGCCCACGGCGCCTGCGATGTCATCGAGGACGGCGACTTGATCACGGTCGATGGTGATCAGGGTGTCGTCTATATCAGGGAGAAGGGCGGGTGAGCGTGGTCGATGGGTCGGTGCCCCCACTGCGCGCTCCGCGCGCATCTCCCCCACGGGGGAGAGGTCGCTTAGCGTCGACGCACCGCTTTTGCTTCACGGATTTTCGCGGCGAGACGTTAGCTGCGGACCGGAGGCGGCGGAGCCGCCGGAGATCCGCAGATTGTCGGGGCGCGCCCAGGGCCTTCCATGCCTGCACGACGCAAAACCACCCTAGAAACGCGTTCGCGGTCCTCACCCCTCCGCAGATGGCTTTGAAGCGGGGTTTGGTGCGCGGCGTTCCATCGCCGCCGGGACCGCTCCGCCGGTCCCGAACGTGCCTGCCGCGAATTGTCGCTTGAATCGGAAGAACTACTTAAGCGTACGGGAAAGGCATAGCTCTGTCATGGAGGCAAAGCCCACGACCGCTAACCGCCATCATGCAAACGCTCAGAAGCCTGCCCTCTCCCAACGCCGAAAACGATGTCGTCGAAGACGCCGAAACGCCCACCTATTTCAGCATCCGAGATTGAAGAGCAGCGTGAACGTACTCGGTGGACCAACCAAGCCGAACCGAACGACCCCTAGATTTTATTTGCCGAAATAGACCGCCGTGGTTCACGAGCGCTAATCCCGCGCGTCGAACCACTCACGCAGCTGTTCCTGCGCGCGCATCCGGAGCTTCTTGGGTTGATCGGGATGGTAGTCGAGGTCCAGGTCGTCCCAGGACTTCAGTTCGTGGTGCACCAGGCGGCGCACGTCTTCGGAGTCGTTGTTGAGGGCCTCGACGATCCAATCCTGACGGGACTTTGCGTGGGCCGATGCCCACCAGTTGCGCCACTCGCTGACCGACGGCGACAGCTTCTTGTAGGTGATGGTCGAAAGTGCCCCCTGGATGGTCTGCTGGATGCGACCGGACGCATCTTCGAGGGCTTCGATGAGCGTGGGCACCGCGTAGCGGTCGCGCATACGCCCGAGCAGTCGTGCGGAGATTTCGACGTGGATGTCGTCACGCGCCGTCTCGACTTCGTCACGCAGCCGCGGGAGAAGTCTCTCGTCTTTGAACGCTTCGTCGGTGCGGTTGATCAGGATATCGGCCGCGATGTCACGAATCATCGCGTCGCGGTCGAAGAGGCGCTCGATCAATTTGTCGGTGACGTTGTCGACCGGGAGTTCTTTGAAGAGCAGGGTCGCGTAGAATCGCAGCTCGACGCTCGAGTCTTCCAGGTGGTCTTCGACGACCGACACCGCGTCGTCATTGAGGTGGGCGAGGGCCGCGATGACCGGTCCGTGTTCCTCGGCGGGCGGGAGCGTGTCGTGCGTGTATTCGTAACGGTCGACGAAGAGGCGGCCCGGGAAGCGCTTGCGCAGGACTTGGACTGCTTTGCCTCCCCATTCGACGATCTGCTCGGCTGCATTGAAGGCATTCGCCGGGTTGCGGGAGTCGAGCAGATCGGCGGTTTCTTCCAGGTCTTCGTGGGTGAAGGCGATACTACCGTTGTCGAGATCCTCGGAGGACGGTTCGACCGTCGGGATCTCTTCGGGGTCCGATGGGTCCTCGGGCGGCGAGTCCTGAAGAGTCTGCCGCCCATTGGCCAGCGAGGTGAATCGGACGATCTGTGCTTCTGGGACGTCTTTTGTAGCGCTGGATTCCTCGGTGCCGAAGCTCGCGCCCGACCCGAGGCTCTCGAGGCTCGGGCCGTCCTCGTCGGAGAAGTCGTCTCGGTCAAAGTCGTCCGAGTCGTCGGTCTCCGCCCGGCGTTCACGGCGCTTGACCTGTTCGGCGTAGGACGACTGAGAATCAGCGACCTCGAAGCCGCCCATCATCGTGGAGTTGGAGTTCTCGACGTCGAATACCGGCAGAGATGGGTCTTTTCGAGGTCTCTCATTCAGTTCAGCTTCGCCCGCATCATCGTCTCGCTCAGCCGCGGGTGCCTCATCGTCGTCATCGTCCACATCGTCGTCATCGACGAACCCGATGCCGAACGTCGTCGAAGATGGGTCCTCCTCTTCGGCTTCGTCGACTTCATCGTCTTGCTGTTCGTCTTGGTCGTCGGTGAAAGGGATGCCGAACGACGTCGACGCCACCCCTTCGGGTTGCTCGAGCTGGGGTTCGGATTCTTCGACGACGGAGCTGGATGCCTCGGTGCCGGGCGGAATCGCCTGGGTGCGTCGGGAATCATGGGGGTCACCGTCGAGCCGCGGCGCGGAGACGTCCGAGGCCTCGACGCCCAGCGCCCCCGAGTCTTCCTTGGAGATGTGCTGGGTCTGCCGGGGGTTATCCGGTTCGGAGTGGCCACCGAGCTGCGGCGCAGACATCTCGCCGTCGCCATCTTCGTCCTTGAGATCGGCGAATGATTCGCCAGTGCCGTCGAGGGTTCGCCCGGAGGGTGCGTGCTCCTCGACGTCGAGTTTCGGCGTGACCGGCGGCTCTGCTATCTGCTGGCC
>JBNJFZ010000066.1:0-26904 GCA_051747295.1 Myxococcota bacterium | reverse complement strand
ACGGAAGGCGGTGGGCATCTTTCAATGCCCTCGGCCCGGCCTCGACGGCCTGACTGAATCTACACAATTATCGGGGCACAACACCTGTTTCTGTCGCGCCAGCATCTATCGCGGCTCTATTTGTCGACCCGGCTTTGGAGTTCGCTCTCGTTTTGCTGTGAAATTGCGCTGTAAAAGGAGCGAAAATGTCGCTGTTTTCTTTGAAGTACGAAACGAAGCCTCCCCCTGAACTCGTGGAGCGGGTTTGGACGTATAGCTTCCGAGTCGCCTATTGGTCGCTTCGACACGACGTCGATGGGCTGGAGTTGTTGGACGAGCTTCGTTCGTCCGCAAAGAAGACGCCGGCTCACGAGGTCAACCGATTCGTGTCGCCCCTATTGGACCGCGAAACCACCGCTCGAGGCGCGGCCGTGATGTCGGTCGCCGCTCAGGCGCTTCGTCCGGGCTTGGACGAACTCGCCTCCGAATACGGCGTTGTCATCGAAGAGGCATCGGCCCCCGAGGTCCTCATCGACCAGTCGGTCGAATCGCTCGGTGAGATTCAATCGTCATTGTGTGCACTCGCGGAGGGGGTTCCCGCGGGTCTGGAGGCCCAAGCAATTGCACCGGGTCGACCGTTGCCGTACCCACGAATCATCACCGTGGCTCGTCTGGACGATTGGCCGCTGACTCCGCTATTGGAGGAGTTGATCGAGATCGATTCGGAGACCCGCGATATGGTTACCTGGATCTACGACGGATACCTCCAGGCCGAGCCGAACATCTACGAGGCCATCCCGGAACCAGAGCTGGACGTCGACTACCATGGCATTCTGGCATGTCTGGGCTTCCTCGGTCGTTTTCAGGGCGCCGCACCGTTTAATTGGCTGAGCCGGACCGACAAGCACAAGGGCGCGCACGGTTGTCATCCGACAGCATCACGTGAAGCGATCGAAGACTACTGTGCGGACGAAGGTTTTGCAGTGCTCTCGGCGGAGGACGTATTGCGCACCGCACGTACGTGGGAGGCACTCAGTCAGCGTCGCCTCGAAGCCGAACCGATTCCTCTCGGAGACGGAGTCTGGTCGACATATTTGTCTGAGCGCCGTTCTCCGTTGGACCGCGCCGGTGAGATTATTCGGTCGCGCCAGACCGACGATCTCTCCGAGGCGCAGCTGATCGCCCAGCTCGCCACAGGTCGTCGACACCGAACCGAGGGCAATTGGTTGCTCAACCTCGCAGTAGCGGTGGGCAACTCGGCTGATGTCAGAGATGGGTTGCGCGAGGAGGGCTTTACCCGAGGCGACCTCGCCCGCTGCAATGCAATGCTCGAGGACGAATTTGCGATCATCGGAGGTGTCTCTCCACGTCTGGATAACCTTCGATGTGCACGCTGGCGGGTTCCCGGCCCTGAAGAGGACCAGAAACGCACGGCGATCGAGGAGGTGCTCTTCGAGGACTTCCCGGTCGAAATCGGGAGCTTTCTTCTGGATATTGACCTCGTCTACTGGCCGCAATGTACGGCCGTCGTCTGCATCCGTCGGCGCACAGACGGTCGTGTGCACTATTATGACCAGGGCGAGTACCGTCTGTTGACATCCGCGGAACTCGATAGCTCGGAGATTCGCGCGGCGCTTCACGGACGTTTTGATCGGCTCCGTAAGACAGACGACGAGGATCTCGCGAGACTCTTTTGTCACCACCATGGGACCTTGCTGGATCGACCGCAGCCGCTTTCCGAACCGCTGGAAGCCGCCGTGGAAGACCATACATCCCCACCTGATGAGGAGGCATACTTCCGCATCTCCAAGCCGATGGTCGACGCCGAAGGAAAACTCCGGGCGCAATTGGATTATGTCTGCAGGCCTGCCGGTGAGGCTCTGATCTGTTACGAGGGAAGTGTCGTGTTACTCGACAGGATTTCCAACGCCAGCCCCGAACTTCTCACATTGAAGTTGAAGGACCGGGACTTTCGCCTTGGGTTGACCGAACAGCTCGACGGCACCGTTTTGGAGTGGCCCGAGTCAGGGGGTGAATAAGCGGCTCGGCCATCGCTCGCGAGTACGGCGCGCAACGAAGGCGTATCCATCCGTCACCATCTCCCTACACCTGTCTCCCAGCCCGGGTCTTTTTTGTTTCTCGAAAGACTGGTGGGCTCACCCGTCGGCCCCACGTCGGATGGCGTGGCGGCGCTCGGCGTCCTGCCATCGGCGTCGTTCGGTTTCGCCCGAGGGTTCGAATCGAGGAACTTTTGCGGGGGTGCCGTCGTCGCCCATGGCCACCATCACAAAGAAGCAGGACATGACGTGTCGGGCGTCGCCGGTGCGGTGATTCTCGGAGTCGACACGGATGCCCAGGACTTTGCCCGAAAAGTTGACCATGTCCGGGGTCATTAAGACGGTCATTTCCAGGTGTCTGGGACCGTGTTCTTCGTGATTGGACATTTGACTCTCCGGTTTCCAGCGGAAAAGGGGCAACACGCTTGTGCGGTCCCCCTTGTGCGGTCCCCGCAGAGTGAATCTCGAAGTTGCGGCAGACAGTTACACTGTAGGGCGATGAAGGTAAAGGTGCGCTTTCAGTCTGGTTCGAACCGTCATGGCGGGCGTGGGACTCATCGGTGCTCCCAGTCATCAAAATAGACCGCGGAGTAGTCGGTGCGCACGCCGGTGGTGCCCCAGGAGAGGGTGTCGTCGAAAGCCTCGAGCTCGAGGTGACCGTCGACCCAGAAGCGCAGGCGTTGGCCGACGACCTCGAAGCGCAGGTCGTACCAGGTGCCGGTGTCGGTCGAACCCTGACTGAAGTCGCCGCTGGCGAGGGTCGTGTAGGTGTCGCAGTGCTTGAGCTTGATGGTGACCTTGCCGTCCTTTCGCAGCGAAGCGGCATACAAGTCGTTTTCGGTCTGGTAGCGGGCGAAGATGTGGGCGCCCGACCACTGTGGGCCGCCCGACTGCCAGTTGCTGATATGGACGCGGACGGCGGCGTCGACGTTTGTGAGGCGGACCTGGTCGCCGCCCGAGGTCGCGCGGCTCAACACGCGGAAGTTGTAGGTGTCGGTCCACCCGCGCTTCCACAGTTGCGAGCCGTCGAGGTGTCTGGCGTAGAGGGTGCCCGAGGTCACGTCGAGGTGGGCCCTTCGGCTCTGATTGGTGCGGCTCTCGACGATCTCGTCGTCCGCGTACGACTCGAAGTCGTCGCCTGGCCAGCCGTAGGTACTGGAGTCGCCCTTCGGGTAGCTGGAGTTGTTGCCGGGGAACGCGTCGTAGACGCTCGAGCCGTAGCTCGGTTCACACTGTGCGTCTCCGCTACCCGGGCTCGGTGCTGGCGCGCAGGTGCTCGGCGAACCGCTGCACGCATAGCCGCTTTCGACCTTGCAGTCCGCGCTGCAGCCGTCGCCGCCCGAGGTGCCGCCGTCGTCGCACTCTTCACCCTGGCCGGACTGAATTTTGCCATCGCCACAATAACGCGTGCGGCCGTCGACGTTCGTACAATTGGGACCGCAGACCGTGCAGCTCGTCTGGCCGTAGGCGCATGCTTCTCGATTGGTATTCCCGTCGTCGCACTGCTCGTCGCCTTCCCGGTTCCCGTCTCCGCACACGGGTGGATCGACCGCGGTGTCCTCTTCGGCGTCGGGCGTTGCCGTTTCGGCCACGTCCGCCGAGGTGTCCGAATCCGTGTCCGCCGAGTGGCATTCCTCGGCGTCGCAGGTGTCCGAGGTCTCCCGACCCGTGTCTTCTGCGGTATCGGTCCCGGCGTCGCTGATTGCATCGCCGGCGTCGTCCTGCCCGTCACCGTTATTGTCGGTATTCAGCTCTCCTCCCCCGCATCCGATGCAGAGCAGCAGCGCCCCCAAAATGGCAAGATTCCGAACCATGTCACGCTTTCTCGTTGTGGGTCGACGTCTCTTCAAGGCTATCGCGAGCAAGCGTGCAAGTCCAAATCACGGCTTGGGCGCACAGAGAATCGACTCGACGCTCCCGGACGCCGGAAGGTTTCTTTGTGCTGACGAAGTGGTTGGAAATGCTCGGTTATCTCGTGGAAATGGGCCTCGTTTGTTCGGCGGTGCGGGCGTGAAGTTCTGAGTTGCTACGCAACGATTCGGGGGGCCCTGCCGAAAACCATTATGAGGGGGTAGCGAGAGGCTGCCCCGGTTATCCACACCCGGAAATGGTGAAAAGGAGGTTTTCGATGGGGATGAAAGTTCGGAAGAAGAAGGGCGATCGCGAGAAGCGCACCCGCAGAAAGAAGCGTTCTTCGGAGGACCATGTCGAAGTTGGCATGGGTGACTTTTGCGTGATGACCATCAACCGACATGATGGCTCGACCGTCGTCCAGAGATTCGCGACGAGGGAAGAGGCGAGGGCGCAACACAACCGCAATATCGCGCACGATGCGCCCCTGGTTGGGGTGTCTGAGGCGAATTGACCGATTGGTACTGCCGGACTCGCCGCGCACTCGGCTCGGCGCTGCAGGCAAAGCAACTACCATGAATATCTACACGGTTAGGATCACAGCCTCCGAGCTCGACGAGTTCTCTCAGGAGATCGGCATCTCCGAGGAGCCGGTCTGAATTCCGCTCTGCCAGGTCGAGGTCCCGCGCGGATGGGACTTCTGGCGGAGGTGCAATCCGCTCGGCATGTCGGACGACGTCGACCGAGAGAAGATTGCGGAAGAACAGGGACTCGGGTGAATGGGTAGATTGAACCGTAACAGCAGTTGACCCTTGAAGAGTGTCTGCGGGGGTTATTGCGAAATAGACGTTACGCCCGAAGTTTGGCAGGACATTCAGTCTGTCGACCCGGGGATATCCGCGCGAGGGACGGGTAGCTGTACTCAGATTCTTCGAAGAAAAGTCGTTATATGCTTCGAAAGTGAAAGCTTGCGACGAGATCATGGGGACACGACCTCGGTCTGTGGAGATGCGGCCTTCACTGAAGTCGTTGGATGGTTAGATTTACGGGGCAGGTGCCATGCAGTCTCTCTAATCAGGCCTGTGCATCTGCATCCGCGAGCCGGAGCGTTACGCCTATGGTTGTTGACTCCACTGTCCGTACGCTCAAAGCACTCGTGGTCGACGATGATCCGCTCGTTTGCCGAGTCGTGGGCCGCCAGCTCGAGCGGATTGACGTCGAGTTCGACGGAGCCACCAACGCAGACGACGCCGAGGCGCTGGCGCGCGAAGGGCATTATGGCCTCGTGCTCATGGACGTGGTGATGCCGGGTGCCGACGGCCCGCCTCTGGCTGCGAGACTTCGGGATATCCAGCCCGGCTTGCCGGTGATTTACATGTCCGGTTACCCGCGTGAGCACGTCGCCCAACACGGTGTCAGAGATGAGGACCCATTCGTCGAAAAGCCCCTGTCGCTTAGGCTGTTGAGGGAGGCGGTCAAGCAGGTCACCGCTGGTATGGGGGAGTCATGATTGTGGCGATCTCGCGCTTTGTCGTCCAGAACGGGATGGAAGATGAGGTGCGCGCGGCCTTCGAGAATCGCCCCAGAGGGGTTGAATCCGTACCCGCTTTCCTCGGGTTCGAGGTGCTGCAGTCCGGGCCCACCTTCATCTTGCTCACACGATGGAGCGACGAAGACGCGTTTCAGGCGTGGCACAGGAGTCCCAAGCACCGCGAAGCCCACGCATTGATACCGCGAGGACTCAAGCTCGACCCTGCGCAAACGCAGCTCATCGTCGGCGAGACGATCGAGGGGGCGACGTCGGGAGGTGATGCAGGAGGCCTCATGCTCGAGGCATTCTTGCCGATGGCTCAGATGGTTCGTGGTGGTCAGAGCCTCCACGTCGCGATCCTCGACGAGGATGGTGACATCGTACGGGAGAATGGAGCGTTCCAGGAGACGCTGGGCATCGACGTGATTGGCCGGCGGTGGGGCTCTTTGTTGGCCCCGGAGAGCCGGAGGAATGCGGCCACGGAACCAGACGGGAGAGATGATGATTCCACGCTGGTGCACATGGTCAACGCGTCTGGTGAGCCGGTGAGCCTCTTCATCTTCATGCGTTCGCTCGCGCAGGGCCACGTGATTGTGGGGGAGCCGCCCTGGGACGACCACCAGGAGCTCACCGAGCAACTCACGTCGATGAACGCCGAGCTCGCCGTGCTGTCGCGGGAGAACGCCCGACAGGCTCGCCTGCTCGAGGAGGCAAACCGGAATCTCCGAGAAGCCCACTGGCACCTCGAGAAGATCGCGCAGGTCTTGCCGATTTGTATGTCGTGCCACGCGGTGAAGACCGCTGACGACACCTGGGAGGATGTAGCCAGTTTTTTGCTCGAGCACAGCGACTTCCTCAGCCACGGCTACTGCGATCGCTGTGCGGAGGAGAAGCTGGCATCTCTGGACGATGAAGGGTCATGAAACTCGCCGCGCGCACAGCTCTGGCCGAATCACTGCTCGCCGATGACGCTGTTGCAGCGCAGGTCGGGCGGGCGTTCTTTTCACGCCACCCGGAGTGGAAGGCCCGGTTCGGGACCGCCGGCCAGCAGCGTTGCGTCGAAGACACCCGTTTTCATATCTCGTACCTCGCGGCAGCGGTGCAGGCTGGCGCGCCCGTCATCTTCGCCGACTACGCGACCTGGTGTGGGGAGATGCTCGCCGCGCGCAAGATCGAGCGCAGTCACCTCCTCGAGCATCTCGAGCTGCTGCAGGAGCATCTCTATCGGCGGGACGCCGACGGACCGGGAGACCGCCACGAGCTTCTGGACACGACCTTCGAGCTGGCTCGCGAGGCGCTGTCGGTGGAGACGATACCAGATGCGTCACGAGAGGAGGAGCATACGCCGCTCCAGCTTTCATACATCTCGAATGCACTGGCTGGTGACCGAAAGGGTGCGTGGGGATTGATCCACCAGTTCATCGAAGATGGCGTGTCAGTAGCGGATATCTACGTCGACGTTCTTCTCTGGGCCCAGCGTCGCCTTGGCGCGCTGTGGGCGACCACGGACATCACGGTAGCCCACGAGCATATGGCATCGGCGGTGACTCAGTCGGTCATTGCACGTTTGTACGCACATATCCCCGGCCAGCGGAGCCGCGGCAGGGTGCTTATCGCCGGGGTGGAGGGGGAGCAACATTCGCTCCCGGCACAATTTGCAGCTGATCTCCTGGAGCTCAACGGGTGGGATGTCGTCTTTTTGGGGACCAATATGCCGTCGCATGATGTGCTCGACATGATAGACAGCGAGCGCCCAGACGTGGTCGGACTGTCGATCACGATGCCGATTCACTTGACCAGGACAGTCGAGCTGGCTCGACAAATTCGTGAGCGATATACGAGTCTTCCCGTCGTCATCGGCGGGCGCGCCGCGCCGCCCGCTTCGGCGCTCGCCGACGAGCTCGACGTATCGATCGCCGGGGATATCGGTATCTTCGAGAGCTTCGGCTAAGATCGGTGATAAGGCGAGCGGTGCGTTGGGTTCGCCGACCTGGGGTCAACGTCCAAGACATGGCTCTGGGAAGAAACAACGACAGTACCGTTGGACGCCTGGTCGTGTCGCCTCCACAGTTGCAATGACCATCGGCTGAGGGATTTCACGAGCCGAACCAGCCATCGACCTTTTCGATCTGCTCCGGATCGCCGAGGACGACGATCTCGTCGCCCTCCTCAATGGTGGTCCTGCTGTGTGGAACAAGGGTTTTTCCGTCTCGTCGGATCATCCCGATGAACGTCTCCTCCGGGAGGTCCACGTGGGAGACCCGGCGCCCGACGAGCTCGCCGGTGGGCCCCTCCGAGACGACTCGAACCGCGTGAAACCTCTCGTCTCTGAGCAACAGCGACTTCAGCTCAGCCTCGGTCTCGGCGGCCTTCCACTCTTCTCGGAAGTCCGGCTCCTCGATGCGGCCGGCGATCTGGGCGAGGAGGCGAAGGTGCTCGCCAGTGCGCTCCTTCGGGCTTATCAGCACCAGGAACCCGCAGACATCATCGAGAGCACTATCCGACTCCGGTGGCTCATCGGTCTGGTCTCGCTGTTCCTGTTCGGCTTGGTTCCGCTGTTCGGAGTCCTCGTCGGAGATGATCCGGTGCTCGCCCATCCTGATAAGCAGGAGGTGTGAATGGTCGGCCTCCTCGATGCGCAGGTGGGGGGCCAGTATGCCTTCAGAGCGGGGGCATAGCCCGATATCGATCTCCTGTTGAAACTGCTCGACGAGGGTCTCTGCGTCGAGCTCGACCTGCTGCTCGAAGGCCGAGGCGGCCAACTCGAGCACCTCAGTGAGGGTCAGGTCCGAGTCGACCTCGATGAACTCCGCATCGGCAACGACCCCCTCGAAGTAGTCACCCTCTTCGAGCCCCCGCTCGGCCAGGACGAGTCGCAGCTCGTTTCTGAGCCCGGTGTCGCGGCTTCGGCCCAGGCGTTCGAAGACGTGGAAGATCGCGCCCTCTCTCTCGACGTGCTTGACCGAGTACATGAAGTACCAGACAACTCCCGCCAGGATGAGCCCGCCGGAGAACAGCATGGACATCGCGCCCATCTCAGCGACCAGCCAGAACGGCACGACGAGCCCGACGAGGGGCAGCCAGGGATACAACGGCGTGCGAAACCCGGGCTGATAGTACTCGATCTCGCTCTCTCGCATGACGATGACGGCCAGACACAGCATCGCGAAGAGCACGAGTTGGGTGGCGCTCGCGAGCTTCGCGAGGGTGGCGACGTCGAGGGCAACGACCGCAAAGATCATGACTCCGCTGGTAATCAGGATGCTGTAGGTCGGTGTATCGAAGCGACCGATTTGCGACAGGAAAGAAGGAACCAGCCGGTCGCGCGCCATCGCGAGAGGATAGCGTGACGCGGACATCAGCCCGGCGTTGCCGGTCGACGCGAACGCCGCGATTGCGGCTATCACGATCATCCATACACCGGTCCTGCCGGGCAGCCACGTGAAGAATGCTTCAGCGGCCGTGGCGACTGGCTTGAGGTCCTCCCGGAAGCTGGTCGGCTCGAGCACGCCGACCATAATGAATACTCCCAGGGTGTAGATGACGATTGCCGTGACCAACGACAACAGAATCCCCAGCGGGATATTTCGGCTCGGGTTGTCGACCTCCTCAGACACGCTGGCCACCTTGGTCAGCCCCGCGAAGGACACGAAGACCAGGCCGACCGTGCTGAAGAGGCCGCTCACACCGAAGGGCAGCCAGTTGTCGAATTGCGACCTGGTTTGCGCCATCGGGCGGCTACCCAGCTCGAAGAAGCCCTGGACCACGAAGTAGGTCAGTATCGCGACGAGGGTGGCCACGAGGATCTTCTGAAGTCCGCCCGTCTCTTTCGCCCCGAAGACGTTGACCGCGGTGAAAGCCACGATGAGCGCGACGGCGACCGGCTTGATCGGCAGCTCCACGAATATGGTCAGGTACGCCCCCATGCCGATCAGGGCGAAGGAGCTCTTCAGGATCAGCGCGACCCAGGTGCCTACTCCTCCCGCGCTACCGACGACGGGTCCGAGCGCGCGGTCCAGGAAATAGTAGGCGCCGCCCGCTTTGGGCATGGCGGTCGAGAGTTCGGCGACGCAGAGGGCGGCAGGCAGGATCAACAGACCCGCCAGAAAGTAGGCGAGCACGACAGACGGGCCGCTCTGGGCGGCGGCGATGCCCGGTAATAGGAAGAAACCCGAGCTAAACATCGCCCCGGTGCAGATTGCGTAGACGTCGAAGAGGCCGAGCTCTTTCTTGAGGTCTCCCTCCTCGGATGCGTCTTCGGCGGTCGAGTTATCTGTAGTCATGTGAGGTCTCTGAACACGAGGTCACGACTCCCTCGCGTGCGGGAGCCGGAACGGGCGAGCTGTCGAAGACCAGAAGGCCCCCGGGACCTTTAACACGTTGGCACGGCTCGCCGGGAAGCAAGGTGGCGGGTGTGCGGCGCGGGTTGATACCGGTCTGGTCGGAGGTTGTGGTTGGTCGGCGCGTACATTGCATTGACGTATGGAGGGGAGGCGGGACCTTCCGTCCTCGCACGGATCCCGAATGGGGCCATCGAAGCGCGTCATCGACCAGCAGCGGTCGACGCGGGGTATTGGCCGGCCGAGGCGCGCCTGGGGAATGTATCCGATCCTTTTGGCCGTTGCATCGTGCAAGCCCGGCCCTTGCATTTTGCAACACCGGAGAGTGCATTGCGCGAATATCTCGATTACCTATTCAGCGACCGACGCACCGTCGTCGTCATTGCGATACTCATCGTCATCCTCACCGGTGAGTTCCTGATTACCCGTCATATCATCAAGAGCGACCGGGCTGACATCGAGCGTACATTCTCCGAAGATCGACTCGAGCAACTGGAGCACGCCGTCGATGAGGTCGAGGATGAGATGTCAGATATCACCGACGATCTGTATTTCGCCCGCCATCTGGCCATGGAGGAAGATCCTATCGAGGAGCGTCAAATGCGGCTGGCGCGCCTGCTGGGCCAGGTCGAGTACTACAGGGCGGCTGTCATGCTCACGGAGGATGGGCGGCGCGTCATTGGTTTGACCGAACAAGACGCCGGCGAGCCGCTGTCTGAAGATGCCAAGGCGACGCTGATCGAGGTGGCCGGCGACGCGATGGAGGAGGATGCGGCAGAGTTGGTGATCTCGGCACCGATGGGGGATGAGTCTCTACAGTCGGACTCGTCCGACTTGCGTATTTTTGCGCTCGGCTTGAACGATGAGAGTCAGGGGCGGGGGTCAGTCGCACTGATGGTCGACGTCAGCAAGATTCTGTCTCCGCTACGGCTTGTGGCGAGTGATGACCACACCTCGTTGCTGATGCTGGACGCCGACGGTCATCCCGAGCCGTCGACGTCCAGAGAGTTCAGGGCCATGCTCTCGGCCGGCCAGGAGTCTGCGCTCGAGCCACTGCTCGAGTCGATGCGTGGTGACGAAGATGGGTGGTTGAGGATGCCCTTCGAGCAGCTCAATCCACTCGGCTTCGAGGAGACGGGGGCGCTGGCTGCGTATAGCTCCATCGATGTGAATGGTCAGCCGAGGTGGCAGGTGGCGACACTGACGTCGCTATCGGTGCTCGAGGGGCGAGAGAATCAAATGAGCTGGCGCCTGAGTCTGATCTCAGGGTCGATCGCGCTGCTGTTGGTGGGGTTTGGCGGCTACTTCGTGATCTCTTCGCGACGGGAGGCGGTTCTGTCGGAGCGCTTGAAGGTGGCGCGAGAGATGGCGTATCTGAATGAGAAGGCCGATAAGATCCTGGCGAATATCCCCGCCGGCGTGATGTTGATCTCGGAAGACGGTCGGGTGACCGAGCTCAACAGGACGATGTCGGAGTGGCTGCCCACGGCCGAGCCACAGAGTGCGATCTGGGAGGTCTTCGAGCCGGCCGAGGAGGACGAGCGGGTCGAGCTCGAGCATCTGATCGAGAGCGCGTACGAAGCATCCAGCACGGTCGATGCTGTCTATGAACACAGTACGCTCTTCGGAGACGACCGGCAGCTTCGCGTTCATGTCGTGCCACTCGAGCCGGCTGCTCCGGACGAGCGGGCGGTGTTGGTCTTCGAGGATTTCAGTGAGATTCACGCCCTGGAGTCCCAGCTGCTGCGGGCCGAGAAGATGGCGACTGTCGGCATTCTTGCGGCAGGCATCGCGCATGAAGTCGGTACGCCATTAGGGGTGATTCGCGGGCGCGCCGAATACCTGCAGGCCAAGCTGCCGGAGGACGATTCGCAACGCGACAGCCTGCAGGTCATCATCGACCAGATCGATCGAGTCAGTCGGGTGATTCGCGGGGTCCTCGACTTCTCGCGCCAGCAGCCGCCAGCGGCCAAGTCCGTCGATCTCGAGACCGTGACCGACCAGGTGCTGGCGTTGATGCAGTACGAGCTGGAAAAGAGCGCTCTCGACGTGGAGATCGACGTCGACGACGATCTGCCCCCGCTTCAGGCCGACCCCGACAAGCTGCAGCAAGTGCTGGTCAACTTATTGGTCAATGCCATCGACGCGTCCGAGCGAGGTGGTCGGATCCGTATCTCGGCGCAGCGATCGGGTCGCTCGACGAGTGGTGGGGAGCCGGACGTGCAGATCGAGATCGAGGACTTCGGCGCCGGAATCCCCGAGGAGCGTATTCATCAGGTGTTCGACCCCTTTTACACCACCAAGAAGCGCGGCAAGGGGACGGGTCTGGGGTTACCCATCGTTGGAAAGATTGTGCAAAACCATGGGGGACAGATCGACCTGGAGAGCGAACCAGGCCAGGGAACCAGGGTCATCGTGCAGTGGCCGGCATTGTCTGAACAGGAGTGATTGAATGAGTGCAGATAAAGAGCGAGGGCGCATTCTGGTCGTCGACGATCATGTCGAGATGGTCGAGCTTCTGGCGGCCCAACTCGGCGACGAGGGTTATGGTGTGGACGTGGCGACCGACGGCAAGAGTGCGTTGGCCCAGGCCAGGGAGCGCCTGCCCGATGCGGTCATTGTCGACCTGCGCATGGAGGAGGTCGACGGGCTGGACGTCCTCGACGCAATTCAGCGCATCGATAAGGCCGTGCCGGTGATTATCATGACGGCCTTTGGTGAGGTCGAGTCGGCCGTCGAAGCGATCAAGCGAGGGGCCTACCATTATATCACCAAGCCGTTTCAGATGAGCGAGATTCTCGTGTACGTGGAGCGCGCTCTGGAGGAGCACCAGGTCCGAAATGACAATCGGGCGCTGCGTCGGCTCGCCCTCGACAAGTCCAGCCTGGAGCAATTGGTGGGGGTGAGCGAGCCGATGGTCGAGCTTCGCCAACTCGTCGAGAAGGTCGCCTTGACCGATGCGTCGGTGCTGATCCGTGGTGAAAGCGGGACGGGCAAGGAATTGGTGGCCCGCGCGATCCACTTTCTGAGCGCACGCGGCTCGAAGCCGTTGGTCCCGGTCAACTGTACGGTGCTTCCCGAGGCCCTGCTCGAGAGCGAGTTGTTCGGGCATACGGGCGGGGCGTTTACAGGGGCAGGGGAGGCGCGGCGCGGCCTCTTTGTCGAGGCTGACGAGGGGACGCTGTTGCTCGATGAGATCGGTGACATGCCGGCCAACCTGCAGGCCAAGCTCCTGCGCGTGCTCCAGGAGGGAGAGATTCGGCCGGTGGGAAGCGACAAGCGGCGCAAGGTCGATGTGCGCATCGTCGCCGCCACGCACCAGGACCTGGAGCAAGAGGTCGAGCGCGGCGAATTCCGCGAGGATCTATTCTTTCGGCTCAACGTCATCCCCATTGACGTCCCTCCACTTCGCCGACGTACCGGGGATATTCCGTTGCTGATCAACCACTTCATAGAGCAGACCCGCGAGGTGCATCCAAACGCGGTCGTGGAGTCGTTCTCGGACGAGCTCGTCGAGCATCTGCAGGGTTACCGGTGGCCGGGCAATGTACGCGAGCTCAAGAATGTGGTCGAGCGGCTGATCATCCTGGGCGACCATGCGTGCGCTGAACTCGGTGACCTGGAGGATTTCGCCCCCTCCTCGGACGGTGGCAGCTTCGATGTCCAGCGATCAGGCGAGCGCATGCAGTCTCTGCGGCAGATGACCGACGAGTATATCGACTGGGTGGTTCGACAATGCGACGGCAACAAGACCAGAGCCGCCGAGATCCTCGGGATTGACGCGTCGACGATCTATCGACGCAAGAAGAACCAGTCGGACTGAGCAGACGAGCCAGCGGGATGCCCGGCTTTTGTTCGGCCCGCTCGAGCGACGCGTTTGCCCGTCTGTGCATTTTGCAAGGCTCCCACTGCAATTTGCCATGCCAATCACTCAGGGACGCCCTCGAGCAGGGCGTTCACGCCGTTTTCCCGGTTGGCACGAGGTCTGCAACTTATCGATGTGACGCGCCGACATGGTGACGGCGCGCGGGTTCATCTCACACGATATGGAGCATCGTTATGCCGAGCACCACTGACCATACCGAAAAGAACGAAGATACCCGACGCAAGCCAGGTGATATCCCCGGCGAGTTCTTCCACGACGTCGATCTGCGGCCGTCCGAGGTCTTGGTCGTCGAAGATGACGAAGACATGCGAGAGCTGATCGCATTAATGCTGTCGGACCGAGGCTACCAGACGGTGAAGGCGGTCGATGGCGAGCATGCTTTCAAGATTCTGCAGCGGCGCCGACACAGAAACCCCATTGATGCCATCGTCATGGATATGTGGATGCCGGGCCTGACGGGGCTCGACCTGATGGAGCATCTGCGCACCGAAGACTGGTCGACGCCGGTGATCTTCGTGTCAGCTTTTGTCACCGGCCACGTCTATTCGGAAGCGAAACGGCTGGGGGCTCATCGAGTCATCCCCAAACCCTTGAAGCTCCAGGAGCTCGCCGATGCGGTCGAGGAAGCCGCGCCACCGGTGTGGAGCTAGTACTACTCGACAGAAGTCTTAATCCGTCTCGCCGGTCTACATCGCCGAGCTCATTACCGTTCTCCCTCGACGATGCATACGCATCGCCTCGGTCGAACGGCTTTGATCTCGACGATCTATCCTCGCCGAGATCGGCTCAGGACTTCCGCCGAGCGGCACTAGGTGGCGGGCCTCGACTAGAAAAACTCGTCGTCGAAGCCCATCAGGTCCTCGGGCGACATGTCGAACATGCGTCGTTCGCCCAGGGCCCACTCGGCCATGTCGGCGATGTCGGGGTCGGAGTGGCGACTGAGTCGCTCCAGGGCACGATCGGAGGCCTCGTTGCCGCACCAGATGAGCGCGTTCATCGCGTGCTCGCGGGTAAATGTTGCATAATCGTCGTCGAGTGCGATGCGCCGAATGATGGGCTCGGCCTCGTCGATGGCCCGGTTGCCGGCTGCCCGAACAGCTTCGTACAGCAGGGATTCTGGGGGTGCTTCACGCTCGAGTACCTCCATGATCTGCTCTTCGAATCCGGGGACATAACCCATGCCGAGCATCGCCGTGCGCTGCCAGTCGAGGTCGTCGCTCTCCCAGGCGGCGCGGATGGCGCCGTCATGCCAGTCCAGCGGGAAGCGGACTGCCGCCTCCAGGATCCGTCGGCGTACCAGCCTGGGGGTGGCGGCGTCGTGGTAGAGGCGGCGGAAGGTCTTGTCGATCTGCTCGAAGGTCGCCTTGCCGAAGAACAGGTCGATGTCATCCCAGTCGAGCCGCTCGTCACAGAGTTGCAGACCCGGGCCGAGCTTGATGGCCGCCTGGCCGCGGCGCTCGGGGTCGGCGTCGGAATCGGTCAGGATGTCGAGCATTCGGCGAGCGCCGGCGTCGTCGTGGATGTCTTCGTTGATCATAATAGCTCTATCTCGGGCTAAAGTGTTCACAGGCGCATCGACTCCGACTCCTGAGAAGAAACCCTCTGCGTCGTCAGGCCGAAGTCAGAGGCTACAGCCTGAATATTGCCGCTTGTCTTTTTTGGTGCAACCGCGGTGGTCGTCGTCGATCGCTCTGCGTACCTGTGCCTTCCGTCCGCATCCATGCCCGCGCCGCACTCGCAGGGGCCCTGGCAGTTCATCCAGGCGAGGTTGTCGCACGCGCGCCGTCGTGCATCGAGCACGATCTTCGATGCGTTTTTGGGGCACAAAACAAACTTTTTACGCAACGATTCGGGGGTGCCTGCCGAAAACCATTATGAGGGGGTAGCGAGAGGCTGCCCCGGTGATCGACACTCGAAATTGGTGAAAAGGAGGCTCTCGATGGGCATGAAAGTCAGGAAGCAGGCACGTGATGGAGAAACACGAACCCGTAGAAAGAAGCGTTCTTCGGAGGACTATGTCGAAGTCGGCTCGGGTGACTTTTGCGTGATGACCATCAACCGCCATGATGGCTCGACCGTCGTCCAGAGGTTCGCGACGAGGGAAGAGGCGAGGGCGCAACACAACCGGAATATCGCGCACGATGCGCCGCTGGTGGGGGTTTCTGAGGCGAACTAGTACCTCGGTCCGCAAGTATGACCCCAGTTGAGCCATCCAGCCCGACGATCGCTGTGTCGACGTGTGCTCGACGATGTGACACATCGCCTGTGCACGTCTCCTTGCGCTCCTCGCGCTGGCCAGGCTCAACGAACTTGGGCGAGCTCAGCGCGGGGAGGCCAAGGCGGTGAGCCGAGGCGATGCCTCAGCATCGTCGAGGTGAAGCCAACGCTGGCATCGTCGTGCTGAGCCACCCAAGTGGGGGCATACTTATGGACCGAGGTACTAGGGCACGCGCGATTATCTCTAGGTGCCGTCGGGTGAGTCTCTTGCACCCGCGTACGCGTCACGGTGCGATCAGCATCCGCTTCGTGCTCGCGCGGCGGTCCGCGCACTCACGGCCGGTCTTGTTCATCTCGCCGCCTATCTGCTGCCAGAATGGCTCGAAGTCGTACGATGTGTAGAGCTTCGGCTGGATGGATCCCCACTGTCGGTTCTCGACGACCTCGCGAACCTCGGGGATCTTGTAGGTCGGAAGTCGCAACGTGATGACATGGCCCAATTCGAGGGAGCCGCGCCAGGAGACGACTTCGACGCCAGCGGGAGGAAATGCGTCGGTAAACCCGTTCTCGCGCAACTGCTCCTTGAAGGCGGGCAGGCTCTGCGACGCCTCCTGGTGAAGGACCAACGTCACGAGGGTATGGGGGTTGCGCTCACTGGTCTGTGCCGTCGAGCCGGCCAGGCTCGTCGAGAGGCCGACGAGAAAGAGCACAGCGATGAGGCCGACAGTTCGAGATACGGAGTGCATGGCGCCCTCGTCTTTTAAAGCACATCTGGACGGATGAGATCGTCTCATATCGGAAATCGGTCTACAATTGCGTCGATTTGCGTCGGGAGACGCGATTGCGGTAATACCGGAGCAGGAGTCTCAGAGAACGACGCGTTAGATACCGATTGGGGCGTAATGCATTTCTTGCTGGCGATGTTAGCGCTGGTCTTGCCGACCGGCCTGGAAACGGACGACACCATCTCGATGGAGGATGGTGTGGAGTACCTCGGGGCCCAGATTCCCGAGGAGGTCGCGGCGGGCGAGGATGCCCAGGTCGACCTGTACTTTCAGGTCGAGGAGCAGCTTCCGCAGAATGTCTCGGTGTTTCTGCATATCGAGTCGCCGACGAGTGACTGTCGGGTCGTCCGGGACCGGAAGCCGACTGGCTACGAGGACGGGGTTCTGGCTCACTCGGTGACCTTTCGCACCCCCGAGTCTGGCGAATGTGGTCCGCAGAGGATGGACATTTACGCGGGGCTCTACGAGGTCGACACGGGGCATCGCTACGAGGTTCACGGGCTATCGGTGCCAGACAACCGGCTCCCGGCTGGGTCCTTCGAGCTCGTCGCCGCCGGCTCGGCGGCAAGCACCGAGGTGCAGACGTTTGCGCCGAGTGATATCGCGTGGCTTCAACTCGAACAGCGCATCCATCCCTGGCGAGGTTGGCTGGCGGGGTTGGCCCTGTCGATCGCGTTGCTCTTCGTCCTGCGCTGGCTCGTGCGAAGGCGAGGGGCGACCGGAGATGACGCGGAGGATGGCAAACCGGCGCCACTTGGTGGCTGGACCGACGAGATCGAGGTCCGTAGTTGGCCGAATTACGTCGGCGTGGCGGTGGTGGCCGGTGTGGCCATCGCGAGCATTCTGGCGGCGCTCGATTTCGTCAAAGACGATGCCTACATCTCGTTTCGCTACGCCCACAACCTGGTCGAGGGGCACGGATTGGTGTTCAACCCCGGCGAGCGGATCGAGGGCTTTACCAACTTCTTGTGGACGCTGCTCATTGCACCGTTCGAGGCGATGGGGCTCGACTTGTTCCAGGTGCTCGAGATCCTGGGGACGGGGCTGGTTCTCGGGGTGCTCCTCTACATGGTCCTGGCGAGCGCGCACCTGATGGGTGGTGCGCGCCGGGATATGTCGCACTTCTGGGCGCCGCTGTGGATCGCGACGTCGAGCAGCGTGGCGCTGTGGTCGACGAGCGGGATGGAGCAGCCGCTCGCGATGTTCCTGCCGGTCGCTGGCGCGTATCTGCTGTGGACGAGTTGGGACGACGACGAGTCTCACAAACGCATGGCCGCGAGCGGCGTGCTGATCGGTCTCGGGTGTCTGACGCGGCCCGAAATCCACCTGATCGGTATCATCCTCGGGTTGCCGCTGGTCGTCCGCGTCGTGCGAGAGCGGCGCTTCAACTCGCCGGCCGTCTTCTGGTTTGCCGGGCTGCTGGGCATCACCGCCCCGGCACACCTGTTTCGGTACATCTACTACGGCTCGCTGTTCCCCAACACGTTCTATGTGAAAACCGGCGGCAGCACGGCGGTACTCTTAGCCGGGCTGCAGAAGCTGCACAGCATGTATGCGTTCAACGCCATCGGTGCGCTGGCGCTGCTCAGCCCGCTGTCGTTGCTCGGGGGGGAGCGGCGGCGCGAGAAGATCCAGATGCTGTGCATCGCCGGCGGCTTCATGGCGTATGTCGTCTACGTCGGCAACGACGAGATGCGCTGGCACAGGCTCTACCTGCCGGCGCTGCCGTTTTTGGCGCTGCTGGCGACGGACGGGCTGCGGAATGTCTGTCGGGCGGTCGTCGAGCTGGCGGGGGCGGCCGGTTGGAAGCGATACGTCGTGTATCTGGTGGGCTGGGCGGTCGTGATCGGCGGGGCGTGGACTAACTTTTCGTACACCTACGAGCAGATGAACGGCTTCAACGGCCGCGGTCCGCTGTCGGGCAATTTCCACCCGGATCTCGGCAAGTTTTTGACGCGCCACGCCGCTCCCGGGTCGCTGGTCGCCTTCCAGGATATGGGATCGACGCCCTATCACGCGCCGGACCTGAAGTTCCTCGACTTCGTGGGGCTGGTCGATGAAACGGTGGCGCACGCGCGCCACGACCACGGCCTGCACGCGTTCGTCTCCACCGGCGATGGCGAGGCCAAGGCTGCCTACAACGCCGAGATGCGCGAGTACTTCTACGAGCGCTCGCCCGAATGGGTCATCTTGACGAGTTATATCCCGGGTTCTCGCACGGGGCAGGTCGCGGACGAGTTCGCGCAGAACCCGCATCCGACCGTACTCGAGCCGTGGATCGGTACGAATACGTATCAGTTCGACATCTATAACGACCGTTTCAAGGAGGATTACGCCCACGTCCGGACGTGGCCGCGCTCGGCGACCTACTATCTCTCGGTCTTCCAGCGGCGCGACCTGCGCGAGCAGGTGCCGCGGGAGGTCGTCATCGGCGAGAAGGGTCAGCGTGAGGTCGGCGAGGAACTGGGCGGCGAGACCGCGACGTTTGAAGGGGGTCTAGAGCTTTTGGGCAGCCACGTCGAGCAGCAGGCGGTCGAGAAGCGCGAGTTCTACGTGACGACGCGCTGGCTGCTGCCGGGCGCGATGTCCGAAGACGTGTTCTTCTTCCTGCACGTCGAGAGGCCGGGCTTTCGCAACCCGGAGGACCACGTCCCCGGCGACTGGATGTATCCAGCCAACAGGTGGGAGCAGGGCCAGATTCTCGAGGATCGAGTGCTCTTTCAGGTGCCACCGGTCATGAGCCCGGGCCGATACGAGGTCTACCTGGGCGTCTACAATCGCAGGACGGGCGAGCGTTTAAAGCTGGTCGAAGGCGAGGGCGATGGTTCGAATCGCATGAAGTTGGGGGACGTGGAAATTCGCGAGTTTCGACCGTTGCTCGACCAAATCATCGTGCCCACGCGGCTGGACGAGCAGCGGAAGTATCCGTCGCGTCTTGTCGGCGAGGATCCGTGACAGGCTTTCGGAATCGCCGATCGGGTGGCGACGATACACACGGTTCGGGCGTCCTTCAGGGGTTCGCCCACGCGTGGATGACCGGCTTTAGCCCCTCGACGACCCTGGCTATGCGCTCGTAATCGAGCGTGTCCGGCGTATCGGAAGCCTCGTGATAGTTGGGGTTCCGCATGAACGCGGTGCCGGTGACCATCAGGGCCGGATAGCCTTCCTCCCAGAACTGCGCGTGGTCCGAATAGTCGATACCCTGGATCCGGGCGGGGCCTGCAGACCGGGCGGATAGTCCTGGCTACCGGCCGCGTGGGAGTAATAGCCGAGCATTTCCAGCGAGAACATCATCACGACGTCGTCACCACGTTTTCTGGCGGTCTCGTCGGCGAGCTTTACGACGTGCCCGCGTAGGCGTGGCGAGTGCGCTCTGCTCCGCGGCGTCGGGTAGATCTCCGGCGTAGGAGGTGCCTGGAACGCGAAAGTACAGGGCAATGCCGCTTCGACGAGAAACAGGCAGAGTACGACAACCGTGATCGTGATTCTGACGGCGCTGTGCCACCAGCGAGCATGACATGTGCGGTTGGGTAACGACGAAGGGAGGGAGACGATGAGCAATACGAATATCAGTGATTACGAGGGGTTGCCCAGCCAGGAGGCGCGCGACGCGATGAAGGAACACTGGAAAGGTGTGTTGTCGGATCTGAAGGCGCTCGGCGAGTGAGCCGCGACTCCACCGAGCGGCCGGTGCGCTCTCCATGACGAGCAACTCGCCTCAATGATCGAGCCGAACGGCGGCGAGCACCGGTACACGTACGACGATGCGGGCAAGCTCGTGTCGGACGATGGTCCGGAAGGGAAAGAGACGGACCTCGAGAAGCCAAGAGAAGACACCGTGGTGGTGACGAGTGCCGGGGGGCGCGTATCTCGTTACCAGACCGAGTGGGACAAGGACGAGCAGACGCGCACGATTACCCATCCTGGTGGCTATGAGACGGTCATGCGTCGCGTCGACGGCACGTATCGCGACCGCTCCTCACCCGACGGCACCATCGTGGACGTCCGCGAGGCGCCCGACCCGCGCTTTAGCTACCAGGCGCCGTACGCGGCCAAGACGACCGTGAAGACCGGCGGTCACACGTTGCGCATGACGCGCGATATCGATGTGGACCTCGAGTCGCCGGAAGATCTGGTGTCGGTGAGGCGCATCAGCTCGACCACGACCGTCAACGGCGACGAGTTCAGGCAGGTCTACGACGGTGAGGCCAGGACGTGGCAGTCGACCTCGGCCGAGGGACGGGAGACGACGACGTATCTCGACGAGCAACAACGCGTAGAGCGCATCGAGGTGCCCGGGCTCGCCGCGACCAGCTACGAGTATGACGAAGACGGGCGCGTTAGCAGGGTTCTGCGCGGTTCGGGAGCGTCGCAGCGCGTCTGGACCTACCGATACCACGATTCCGGAAATGCGGAAGGGGCGCTGGCCGACGTCGTGGCTCCGAACGGCGACAGCGTCGGCACGGACTACAATGCATCGCTCTTGCCGACGCAGGTGACGGCCAACGACGATGCTTCGTCGACGACCAACGTCGACTGGGAGCATGGCAGCGATATCGCCGCGATTACGCCGCCGGGCCGGCAGGCGCACACCTTCGAGTACGACCTTGCGCATCGGCCCACGCGCGAGCAGCCGCCCGACGTAGGGGCGAATACGGCGGCGGCGACGTTCGAATACGACGTCGATGGACTCCCGACGCGCATCACGCGGGCTGATGGGACGGTCGTGGATATGACGTGGTCGTCTGACAGCTACGAGCTGGAGCAGGTCGAGACCGGACGCACGACGACCACGTTCGACTACGACGACACCAGCGGCCAGCTCGCCCAGGTCACTCGGACCGACGATGATGGGCAGGCGCAATTGTCGTTCGAGTACGCGGGGATGCTGCCCGCGATGGCCAGCTGGAGCGGGCCGGTCTCGGCGAGCGTGGAGCGGAACTATGACGATTATCTGCGGGTCAGCCAGACGACGGTCAACGGAGCTCATGCGGTAGACGTGAGTTACACGCCCGACGGATTGCCGGATGTCGTCGGACAGGTCGATCTCGGTTGGGACGACCAGAACGCCCAGTTGCGCTCGGCCACCCTCGCCGGCGCGTTGGCGAGTTGGGAGTACAACGCATTCGCGGAGCCGACGCGCTATACGGTTGCGGACCCCTCGGGCGGTAGCCCGCTATTCGAGGCCGACTACGTGCGCGACAGCCTGGGGCGGATCACCGAGCGCACCGAGACAGTCGACGGCACCACGCGCACCTGGCGTTACAGCTACGATGGGCGCGGACGCCTGACGGATGTCGAGCGACGTGACGGCGGCGGGAGCTTCCAGCAGGTCGCCAGCTACACGTGGGGGCCGAATAATAACCGCACCGCGGTGAGCGACGGTCGCGTCGACTTGTCGGGCTCACAGATTCAGGTCGACGCGCGCGACCGGCTCACCCGCTACGGCTCGCTCACCTACGACTGGGACGCCGCGGGCGACCTGACGCGAAAGACCGACACGTCGACGGGTGACATCACTCGTTACGACTACGATGCCAGCGGCAATTTGCAGGACGTGGAGTTGCCCGACGGACGCGCGGTCGAATACCGCATCGGACCGAACAACCGCCGCATCGGCCGTGTGGTGCACAACGCGGCCGGCAGCGTTCTCGACGAGCGCTACTGGGTCTACCGCGACGCGCTCAACCCGATCGCCGAGTTGGACGCGCAGGGGAATGTCACGGCGAGGTTCGTGTATGCCAGCCGCGGGCACGTGCCGGATTATATGATCAAAGGCGGCACCACCTATCGCCTCATCACCGACCACCTCGGGTCTGTGCGCCTGGTCGTCGACGCGAACACCGGCAACGTCGCCCAGAAGCTGCGCTACGACGCCTTCGGCCGCGTGCTGGAGGACACCAATCCGGGGTTTCAGCCATTTGGCTACGCTGGCGGTCTCTACGACCCTGCTACGGGACTGGTACGCTTCGGGGCGAGGGACTACGATCCGGATACGGGGCGCTGGACGGCGAGCGACCCGATCGGATTCGCCGGGGGAGACGGGAATTTGTACGCGTATGTGGGGGCGAACCCGGTAAATCTTGTCGATCCCAGTGGATTGTCCGAGTTTGCGGTCGGCTTCTCCATCGAGGGGGACGTTATCGCCCCAATCCTCGGTGATGGGGGAGGGACTGCTGGGGTGAACGTCCAATATACAACAAACAATGGACTGGGCATCTACACGGTCAGGCCTGCCCCCGATATTGCATCCCACGGCGTGTCCGTTGGCGCTTCATTGACCGGTAACATCGCATGGAGTCCGGATGGTGGCGTTTGGACCGGCCCCTTTGACAACTACTCTGTGGGGCCGGTCACGTATTTCGAAGCACCGGAGACCGATCAGTGCTTGATGATTGATGACGGGACGGGATGGACGGGTTGGGCAGCCGGGCCCTCCGTGGGTACGCCGAGTTTGGCGTATTCACAGACCGTCTATGAGCGAGCAGTTGGAGGTGATGGATTTCTGGCCTTGCCTGTTACTCCGATTCAAGAAGCCGCCGGCGATGGAATGCAGGAACTCGAACGTCGTGCACGGAACATCGTACAAGTTGGTCCCTATTAAGTGCGAGCCGTGCGGCCATATTTACAGCACCTCGAGATATGTTTGATATTGCTGAACAACTCATGTTCCCGCCGCCGCTACTGGTACTCGCGCTACTCGTGAGTGCGAGCGTTGCTGCCTGGGGCTGGAGAACGAAGCCGAAGACGACACGGGCGCGTTGGATCTACGTAGCGTCAATCGTCGTAAGCCTGGCTTCGACGGTTGGACTCCTAGGATGGGTGGGAACGTACGGCTATTACAGGTTCCAGCGGGCGTCCGAAGCGTTGGTGTGTAGGTCCGGTCAAATCGAGCGAGTCGTGCCCGAGATCGCTCATCGTAGACCCACCTCCTTCCGGATCGATGGACGCGAATTTCACGTAAGTCAGTACGGAGTCGAGCCATATTTCCATGCCCGAGCCAGCAGAATCGCAGAGCTTCCATCCGAGTCACGCTGGCGCGTATGCGAGGTCGACGGTGCGATTGTTGTGTTCGAACGTGTCGACGCCGCACGATAACAGAGATGCGGTTACACCTGGTTGTTGGGAGGCGACTCCGACTGCGCTGCCACGCAGCGACTCGTTTGGTGGGGCGGCGGCGGACACCAGTGTGGGCTGTCGGACTCGGGGAGAGGAACGGTGCTCAGGCTGAAAGCAGTATTCAGGTGGGAATCGCACTCTCGAGCCTCAACAGCGGGCGTGATCAATGACGCTCTTTAGGGGCCGTGGAGACATCGAGCTGCAGACATCCAATGCTGCAAATGCGCTGCGTCAGAATTCGATGCGTGCGATGTTATTGAGCAATTCCCCCGCGAAGGGCAACATACTTGCGAAAGCCGGGGCATTTCTCGACCAACAGGGGCGGGCTAAGCCAATGGCCAGCGCGCTTGGGTTTTCGCTCAGCAATGCCGTCTCAAAGGCATCGATACCATGAGAGGACAAGTATCGAGTGTCTGAAGAAAGCATCCGTTGCCTTTTTCCTGGGCATGGCGATGGGGTTTGTGATTGCGTTTTGCGGACTTGTCGCTCTTTCTGTCGTCAGAGAACTCACATCAGGGCCACCCGTAGCGGGTATCGGTCTCGGCTTAGAATTTTTCTTGTTTGCTGCACGCGTCGGTTTTGTGACGGCGCCGGTGTTAGGCATTGTTGGCGCGGGGTGGAATTTCGTGCGGTGCCTGTGTTCAGGTCGTAGCTCGGACTCGGTGTGACCCAACCCTTGTTGCCATCATTTGGAGCGACTACGTCGACGGGTAACGTCACTCGTTATAATTACGATGCCAGCGGCAACCTGCAGCAGGGCGGTCGCAAAGTCGCTAGCGCTGAAACGTGCTGCGCCCATCTTGGGCGCAGCGACCGAGTGCGGCCAAGATGGCCGCACGACGAGTCTTGGCCATGGAGCCCAGGCTGACTTTGCGATCACCCTGCAGCCTGCAGGACGTCGAGCTGTCCGACGGCCGCACCGTCGACTACCGCATCGGACCGAACAACCGCCGCATCGGCCGCGTGCTGCGAAACTCGGCGGGCGGCGTCCTCGATGAGCGCTACTGGGTCTACCGCGATGCGCTCAACCCCATCGCCGAGTTGGACGCGCAGGGGAATATCACGGCGAGGTTCGTGTATGCGTCGAAGGGGCATGTGCCCGACTACATGGTGAAGGGAGGTACGACGTATCGGCTGATTACCGACCACCTCGGCTCCGTTCGCCTGGTCGTCAACGCCAGTACCGGCGCGATCGCCCAGAAGCTGCGGTACGATGCTTTCGGGCAGGTGCTGGAAGACACCAACCCAGGATTTCAACCGTTCGGATTCGCCGGCGGGCTCTACGATCCCGCCACGGAGCTGGTGCGCTTCGGGGCGAGGGACTACGATCCGCATACGGGTCGCTGGACGGCGAGCGACCCTATTGGGTTCGCGGGGGGCGACGGGAACCTGTACGCGTATGTGGGCGGGGATCCGGTGAATCTGGTGGATCCGAGTGGATTGCTATTCAACTTTGCAACAGGTGCGGGCGGCGCAGTTCTCGGCGGGATCGCGAACGGAGTTTACGCGGCGTCGCAAGGCAATAGTTTTTGGGAAGGCGCGGCAGTCGGTGCAACTGCTGGTGCGGCAGCTGGGTTCACACTCAATCCGTTCGTGGTCGCGCCAATTGTTGCGGCGGGCACCTCATTAGGCAATTCGTACGTTGTCGAAAACAACGGAAAACTCTCAGATGTCAATCATCAAGTAGCTGCGGAAAAGGCAGTAGCAAGCGCGTGCGTCGCGGTGGTAACGGGTCCACTTGTTGGGAAGGGAGTCGGCGGAGCCGTACCTGTTGCACATGCCGAAATAGCCAGCGCGATTGGTTCGACAACCGCTGGAATCGTTGCTTCGACCGCCATTGGTTGGTGGGAAGCGCTGGACCGGTGGTCGAATAGCTTCGCCGGCGAACAGCCGAGGGAGATTAGATGAGACGCTCTTCTACACCGGCGCGCTGCTATGATCAGAATTGACGAGCGCTACTCACTCATCGTGCTCATTCCAATCCTTGTTGGATCATCCTCCTACTTCGGGGCGGAGTTGTTCCAGTCGCTCTCGACTTTGCTGTCGGCCAGCGAACCAAAGATTGGTGCGGCAGTTGGCATTCTCGTCCTGTTAGGGTTCATGTCATTTGCTTGCTTCGTTCTCTGGAGGGTTTGGCGTTTCGGGACCTACACTATTTTACTCGGAGAGAATCAACTCCAACTCAGACCGTATTGGGGGGGCGGACACTGCTGTCGCAGAGCGGAGAGGGGTGTTTCATACCCATGTGGATTCGCGCGGCGAACCCGTTTCGAATCCCGAAGAGGCAGCCTTTATGGAGCTGCGGGTCCCGGATGGGGTGACCACCCGCGTTTCGAGATATGCTCACAACCGAGCCGAGCTCGAGGCGTGGTTGACCGCGTAGCAGTTCGAGGGGGCGTCGGCGAGCTGGGAGTACAACACCTTCGCCGAGCCGACCCGCTACACCGTCGAGGATCCCGCGGGCGAGCGGTTGAAGCTGGTCGAAGGCGAGGGCGATGGTTCGAATCGCATGAAGTTGGGGGACGTGGAAATTCGCGAGTTTCGACCGTTGCTCGACCAAATCATCGTGCCCACGCGGCTGGACGAGCAGCGGAAGTATCCGTCGCGTATTCCGGGTCAGGCCGAGTAGCGTGCTCGCTATCGGTGACGATGCCGACCCGCTCAGTATCAGCTGGTTTGTCCCGTTCGCAGACTCTGGCCTGCTTGAAGTAAAAGAGTCATTTGCGACGTTTCTAGCAGTACTGGAGCGTCGGCTGGACGCCGGCGGCTTGCGCTGTAGTGCTGGGGTCGACGCCAGCGCGAGCTTTAGTGATCAGCATTGCGCCTAAAGCAGCTTGCCGATGACGCCTGCAGCGATGGAGACGCCTCCGGCAATCGTGGCGAATGGCGGGAAGGGGACGAAGAGCAGCGCGATGCCGAGCAGGATGAGCTTGGTTGACGTTTCCATGGTTGGGCCCTCGTCTTAGTGGAGATGTAGCTCGAATGTGAGCGCGGCATTGTAAGATACAAACCGGGTTGTGCTGTGTAGGGGGGGCGCCCACGCGTCGGTCACCGGCTTCAGCCCCTCGACGACTCTTGCGAAGCGGTCGTAATCGAGCGCAAGCCGGCGCAGGATTTTGGGTTCGCGGGGCCATGGCCC
>JBNJFZ010000065.1:0-27042 GCA_051747295.1 Myxococcota bacterium | reverse complement strand
AAAAATCATCGCGCTCTCGACGACTCCGCCCGCCCGGGCCACCTGTTCGGGAGCAATAAGTGGGAGCGAAGTGATGTCTGACCGCCTGAAATATCTGCTGGACGAAGAGTCGCTACCGACGCACTGGTACAACATCGTGCCGGATCTATCCGAGCCGCCGCCGGCCCCGCTCCATCCCGGAACCCAGCAGCCGCTGGGCCCCGAAGACCTCTCACCGCTATTTCCCATGTCGCTCATCGAGCAGGAGATGACGGTCGAGCGCGAGGTCGAGATCCCCGGGCCCGTCCGCGACATGTACAGGATGTGGCGGCCGACGCCGCTGTATCGAGCGCGCAACCTCGAGAAACACCTCGATACGCCCGCCAAGATTTTCTACAAGTACGAGGGCGTCTCGCCGTCGGGCAGCCACAAGCCCAATACCGCGGTGGCGCAGGCCTGGTACAACCAGCAGGCCGGCGTAAAGACCATCACGACCGAGACCGGCGCCGGCCAGTGGGGCTCGGCGCTGTCGTTCGCCGGTGCGCAACTCGACGTGGAGATCAAGGTCTTCATGGTGCGCATTAGCTACGACCAGAAGCCCTATCGAAAGGCGTTCATGGAGTCGTTCGGGGCGACGTGCACGCCCAGCCCGAGCGAGGAGACCGAGGCCGGCCGCAACATCCTGGCCGAGCACCCCGACACGACCGGCAGCCTCGGGATCGCCATCAGTGAGGCGGTGGAGCTCGCCGTCAAAGACGAGAAGACCAAGTACTCGTTGGGCAGCGTCCTCAACCATGTGCTGCTGCACCAGACGGTCATCGGGCAGGAGGCCATCCAGCAGATGGAGCAGGCCGACGCCTACCCGGACATCATCATCGCGCCGACCGGCGGCGGCTCGAACTTCGCGGGCCTGGTCTTTCCGTTTTTGGGCGAGCAGCTTCGGGGCGGCCGCGACGTCCAGGTGATCGCGTGCGAGCCGGCGGCGTGCCCGACGCTCACGCGCGGCAAATACGCCTACGACTTCGGCGACACCGGCCACCTCACCCCGCTGGTCAAGATGCACACGCTGGGCTCGGAGTTCATCCCGCCCGGCTTCCACGCCGGCGGCCTGCGCTACCACGGCATGGCGCCGCTTATTAGCCACATGCTCGAGCTGGGGCTGTTCGAGGCTCGATCACACCATCAGAACGCCTGCTTCGAGGCGGGACTGACCTTCGCTCGAACCGAGGGCATCATCCCCGCGCCGGAGGCCAACCACGGCGTACTTGGAGCCATCGAAGAGGCGATCAAGTGCCGCGAGGAAGGCGTCAGCCGCACCATCCTGTTCAACCTGTGCGGCCACGGCCACTTCGATATGTCCGCCTACGAGGAGTACATGGCCGGCAACCTCGAAGACAAAGAATACGACTCGCATTTGCTCGAACAATCGCTCGACCATCTTCCCAAAGTCGGTTGATCTGGAAAGCCGCGATTTACCATTGTCGTTTACGAGCAAAATACGTACGCTGTTGGCACAACCCGACAACTGAAACTGTTTAATTGGAGTCAGATAGTGCAACACGAGATCACGCACCAGCCGGCGTTCTCAATGTTGCGTGTGGACCTCGAACCCAACGAGGTTTTGGTGACCGAGCCCGGCGCGATGGTGGCAATGAGCCGCAGCGTCGAGATCGAGGCCAAGATGAATGCCGCACGCAATCCGGGATGCATGGCGATGGTCTTTTCCATGTTCGCCGCCTTCATCCGTAAACTGCTCGGTGGAGAGTCGTTCTTCGTCAGCCATTACACCACGCCCCAGCCCGGGTCGGTCTGGATCGCCCCGACGCTCGCCGGCGATATGGTCCACCGCACGATGAATGGCGATAAGATCACCTTGTCCTCCGGCGCCTATGTCGCATCGGCCGGAGATATCGAGGTCAACGTCAAGTACGGCGGCCTCAGCGGCCTCCTGGCCAAGGAGGGGCTGTTCTTCCTGGAGATCTCGGGGACGGGCGACGTCTGGTTCAACAGCTTCGGATCGGTCGAACCCATTCAGGTCAACGGGACCTACGTGGTCGACAACGGTCACATCGTCGGATTCGACGGCGACCTCGACTTCAATATCAAGTCTGCCGGTGGTGGGCTGATGGGCTTCTTCGCATCAGGCGAGGGTGCTGTCTGCGAGTTCACGGGCAATGGCACCGTGTGGATGCAGACGCGTAACACCGACTCGATCGTCAGTTGGTTGACGCCGATTCTTCCTTCCTGACCAGCCGGAGACACTTTTATGCAGATCGATATCCAACACCGGCCAGTCAACAGCATGGCCGTCGTCAATCTCGACCCCAACGAGCAGATCATCGTCGAGCCGGGCGCTATGATCGGCATGTCCACCAACGTCAATATGGAGACGGGGATGGGCGGCTCGAATAACAAGAAAAAGAAAGGCGGGCTGCTCGGCGGCCTCGTCAAAGCAGCCGCGCGAGCGATGTTCACGGGAGAGTCCTTCTTCCAGAACACCTTCACCGCGCAGGGAGGCCCCGGCGAAGTCCTGATGGCCCACTCGCTGCCCGGCGACCTCTTCGTCGTCGACGTCCCCCAGCAGGGACTCAAAGTTCAGTCGCAGTCCTTCGTGGCCAGCGACCCGGGCATCGAGCTGAGCGCCGATTTTGGCGGCGCGCGCTCGTTCTTCGGCGGTGAGGGACTGTTCCTCATCGATATTCAGGCCAGCGGCCCCGGGCAAAAGCTCTTGCTCGGCTCGTTCGGCGGCATCCAGCAGATGAAGGTCGAGGGTTCGCTGGTGATCGACACCGGTCACCTCGTCGCCTGGGACTCCCACATGAACTTCACCGTCAAGAAGAGTTCATCGGGCTGGATCTCGTCCTTCCTCTCGGGCGAGGGCCTGGTCTGCGACTTCCAGGGCGAAGGAAACGTCTGGATCCAGACTCGTCACCCGCTCGAGTACGGAACCGCCATCGGACAACTCCTGCCGCCGAGGAACGCCTAATATGCGATACGAAATCAAACATAAGCCCAACTTCAGCATCGCGCGTGTCCAGTTCGACCAGCCAGGCGAGGATCTGGTGGTCGAAGCCGCGGCCATGGTCGCCAAAGACACGTCCATGGAGATGAAAACTCAGATGCGAGGAGGACTCTTCGGCGCGGCAAAACGCAAGTTGCTGGGTGGTGAGAGCCTCTTCCAGAACACGTTCACCGCGACCGAGGCCGGCCAGACCATCTGGGTGGCGCCTCCCGCCGAAGGTGACATGCTCGCCTTCGACATGGACAGCCGCACACCGATCTTCATGTCCTCGGGCAACTACATCGCCTCGGGCAGCGGCGTGAACCTCGACACCGAGTTCAAGGGTGGAAAAGGGTTCTTCAGCGGCACCAGCATGTTCATGCTGCGCGCCGATGGTTCCGGCCCGCTCTTTATCGGAAGCTACGGCGGCATCCACGAAGTCGACGTGGGTCCGCAGGGTTATATCTGCGACAACAACCACATTGTCGGCTTCGAGGGCACGCTCGACTACAATATCCGCCGAGTCGGCGGACTCGCGAGCCTGGTCGGGGGCGGCGAGGGTATCGTCTGCGAATTCCGGGGCCAGGGAAAGTTGTGGATAGCCACGCGCAGCCCCGGCGCGCTCGCACGCTTCGTGCACCCGTTCCGACGCGTTCAGTCATCCTCTTGACGCACTGACACAGCGACGTACGCTTCGAGCCGCCCCCGGACTCTCTCGGGGGCGGCTTTTTTTGTCGTCCTCACGGCGCTCGAGCCAGATGGGCCCGGTGAATAGAATCGCCGACGCGAACGTCTACCCGAGTGCAGATGACGCACGTCTTCGACCGGCCCATTGCAGTACAGAAGGACCCCACCATGAAAAGATGGCTTACAGGACTGATAACCGCATGCACACTGCTCCTGGCGCTGCCCACGAGCGCCGACGCGGCTCTGCGCCTCGGAGCCGATCTCATCTGGATGCCCGCGGCAACCACGAATGTCGACGCCGACCTCGAGAACGTGGAGCTCGACTCGACCCATAACGTGGCCAGCTACGGCGCATCCGCGCACTTCAACCTCGGATTCGACATCTTCGCGCTCGGCGTGAAGCTCAACTACTTCAACCAGGGCATCAAGTTGCCATCGGAGTCGATCCGCGAAGACGAGATCGACGTCAATGCCATGTCCAGAATCCAGTTTCCCACGACCGACTTCGCCGTTGTCGCCGAGGCCGGGCTCAGCACCACTCCGGATCAGTCAGGGTGGGGATACAACGCGGGGCTGGCGACCGAATATGACGTATTGGGTTGGCCCCTCGTGGATCTTCACCTCGGTATGATGGGCCAGTACATCAACTTTCCGACCGAGTTCAACGACACGCCGACCGATATCGAGAGCGTCCGAGGGATGATCTACATCGGCGCCGACTTCAGCCTGTGAGGACGACGGGGAGCACGGCGGCGGCGTAGTACAGAAACATGGTCCCATCGAGCAGACCCACGTAGTACAACTCCGTGCGGTCGGGGCGAGACAGCCCCAGCAAGAATGCCGTGAGCGCCGCGAAGCCGGCCATCGACCAGCTCGTCGCGTCCGTGGGCAACCCGTAGTGCCACGCACAGATACCCCCAAAAACAGCCATCGAGACCAGCGAGAGCACCCGCGTACGCTCGACGCCGAGCATCATCGGGATGGTCTCGATGCCGGAGGATTCGTCGCGAACGATGTCACGGACGTCGAATGGCAACGTGATGGCAAAGATATAGATGAACCGCTCGGCCGTGAGCAGGCCGACCTCCGCGCTGAGCGGCTCGAAGCCCGCATTGAGGGCGGGCAAGACCGCCGTCACCGCGGCCCATACCAGTGAAATCACGAAGATCTTGAGGCCCGGGATCTCCTTGAGCCGCTTGCGCCCTTCCCCGCCGACCAGCACGGGCAATGAGTACGCCAGTGAGAGCACGCCCAGCGGGATCAGCACGCTCCAGAGCGATGTCTCGAGGAAAAATAGGCTCGCCAGCGAGCCGGCGCCACCCGCGACCGCCAGCCCCCAGAGCATCGTCGAGTGCTCGCGGATCCAGGTGTGCCGATCGGTACCCGCGACCTCATCTTCCTCGGACGCGGACACCAGCCGATCGAGGTTGTACACGAGCAGCGTCGCCGAGAAGACCAACACCGACAATGCATCCCATCGAGCCGGGACATCTAGCAGCCAGTAGCTCGCCTGCGTGAGCAGGGTCGCCGCGAGAGCGATGTAGAGATTTGAGTAGATAAAGAGGCGCATGCTCGCGCTCGGCTCGGGTACGACGTGGGCCGTCAGGTGTGACTCCTGTGAAGAAGCCCGGACCGAGTCAGGGCGAGATGATTCTTGCGAGGTCGAAGTCGGCTGAAGCAGGCGTAGCCGAAGGCTACGTCGATGCAAGACGACGCAGAGCTCGTGAAAATCAGCCGCTCTGACGACGTGGAGGGCTTATTCACAGGAGTCAGGTGTAAGGCAATGACTCGATGGTGTCTACAACTCGGCCCGGCTCGCGCTGGCTGAACTTTGCGTATTTCGACGTTTTTGGCTACAAACGTGGCGCGGTTCAATATCCTCTTTGTTCGGATGGTGCAGTCATGCGTCTTCACCGCTTGATGTTCTCCGCTCTGTGTTGCTTCGCCCTCGCCTCGCTCGCCGCTGCGTGCTCCTTTGACACCAGCCCCGGCTCGAGCTTCGCCGGACAGGTGTGCTTTCAGGACGCCGACTGCGCCTCGGGTCTGACTTGCGTCGACCGCCGCTGCCGGCCCATCAGCGGCGAGCAGCCCGCCGATGCTGGCGATGATGGCGATACCGGCGTCGACTCTGAGGCCGACGCTCAATCGGATACAACCGGCGAGTGCGAAGACGGCCAGCGCCGCTGCCAGAGCGAGCGTATCCTCGAGGTCTGTGAGGCCGGATCCTGGGTCCAGTCGACGTGTGGTGACCAAGAAGTCTGCTCGGAAGGCACGTGCATCGACGTAAGTGCGTGCCAGGACGAGGACGGCGACGGGTATCCGGGAGGCGGCCCCGAATGCCCCGACTGCGACGACACGGACCCGGATATCAACCCGGGCGCCGAGGAAGTCTGCGGCAACGGCGTCGACGACGACTGCAACGGCGCGGTCGACGACGGCTGCCAGACCGAGTGCTGCCCCGACGGTTGCGGGGACGACGAGGTCTGCAGCGTATGCGAGTGTCGACCATACGAACCCGAAGAATGCACCGTGACCGGCCAGCCCTGCTCGATCCCCGGCCAGGCATCCAACGGCTTCTTCTGCTCGGACGACTTCTTCGACGAACCCCGTTGCGTCGGCCTGTGCAACAGCGATGCAGAGGACCCCAACTCGACCTGCCCGCAGGAAGGCACGGTCTGCTCGTTCGGACAGGATAACGGACAGGGCATCTGCCTGGAGGGCTGCTTCCTCGACCGCGGCTGCAGCACGCCCGGGTTCGGCTGCCTGCCCGTCGATGGCAACGACACCGACGGCATTTGCGTGCCGAGCGACGACAACAACCAGGTCGGTGACCCGTGCGACCCGGACGATACGTTCGGGTGCGAAGCCGGCTCGTTCTGCCTGGATCTCGGACAGGGTCAGGCGACCTGCCAGGAGGCTTGTCGACCGTTCGAGTTCGATGATGGCTCCAACACCGATTGCGATTCGGGACACTGCTTCCCGTTCAGCTCGACCTTCGGCTTCTGCCAGGAAGACGCAACGGTCGAGGAGGACGGCAGTTGCACCCCGTCAGACGCGTTCTTTACCTGCGAGCAAGACGCCACGGTATGCGCCGGCGGAGGGCAATTCGGCGGCGGCCGCTGCTTCGACATGTGCCGCACCGACCTGGGCAACCAGGACTGCGCGATGGGAGCGCAGTGCCGCGAGAGTCAGGACCTCGATGGCGTCGGATTCTGCGCGCGCGGCGGCGGCTTTTAACGCCCCGTGACGCCAAACACATCGATGTCGCCGGCGGGAGCATCTGCGAAAGGCAGGCCCATCTTCGGGAAGATCTGTTTGCAGACCGTGTGGTCCGGCGCGGACATACAGACCGCTGACTTGCCCTCTTGATTCGGCGTCATATCCACGTCCGAAAACAGGGCTGCGGCGTCGAACGCCACCGCGTCTTCGCCGGGATCGAACTCGGCGAGCTCGACACGTGGCCGGTTTTCATTCGCACAGCCTGAGACATCGTTGCTGCCCTCGGCAGACTCACATGCAGTGCTCCCGAGGTGGACTCGGAATCCCGCACTGCCAGCCGCTCTGCCGTCCACGCGCAGGAATTTGTAGCCGCCCTGCCAATTCCAGAACATCGACGTGATATTCAGCGGTGATCCAGCGGCTGCCGCGTTCTGATGGTTCGCCTCGAAGGGCACGCCGAGCGTAAAGCGAAGCCCGGTGTAATCACCTGCGGGCACGCGCCCCTTGACGACGGTATTGATGTCGGCGTTCCCGTTGTCGCAGGCGCCGCTGCCATCTTCGAAGTCCAACAGCGCCACCTGGTCGTCCTGCCAGACGTCATCGGCGATCAGCTCCACGGGGACCTCGGTCCCGTCCGGCTCGACCATCGACACCTCTGAGAGGTAGAACCGCAAATCGGTGAACTGCGCCTCGGTCGCGGCGGTCCCGAGCTGATAACTCGCGGCGCAATCGAAGGGTTCGCCATCGACCAGCGCCTGAAACTGGATGTCGACCTCTTCGATCTCGTCGCCACTGCCAGCCGAATCTCCACAGGCTGCTGCACCGAATACCAATGCCCCAAACATCACTCCAAACCATGCCTTCTTCATGTTCGACTCCTCGCAAGTTGCTCGAATAGCGTTCGTCTGATTCGCGATCTGGGATAGCACGCGATTTGGGCAATGCAGGTGTGGCAGTTTGTCGCAGGGGGCGAGACAATCGGGGTGCGACAATTTGCCACGTTGGCCCCAAGAGCATACCGAGTAGGCTCGTGTTTGCGACGTTGCCAGAAGGACCAGATGCCCTCCGAGAATTCAAAACTCATCGTGCTACTCGCGCTCCTCCTACCTCTGGTAGCGCTCGGGTGCGCAGAGTCGACCGAACCCGGCGTCCAAGACAGCTGGGACTGGGATCTGCCCGAGGGGGTGCCGGCCCCGAAGATCCCCGACGACAACCCGATGAACGAGGCCAAGGTCGAGCTCGGCCGACACCTCTTCTACGACCAGCGGTTATCGGGCAATCAGACGCAGTCGTGCGCGAGTTGCCACAAACAGGAGCTGGCGTTTACCGACGGCCTCCCCCGCTCGGTCGGCGCGACCGGTCAGGCCCACCCTCGCAGCTCGATGTCGCTGGCCAACGTCGCGTATTCGACGACCCTGAACTGGGCGAATCCCGTCACCAAAGACCTCGCACAACAGCAACTCACGCCGCTCTTTGGCGAGGAGCCGGTCGAGTTGGGCCTGACCAGCCAGCAGCAGATGCTCGAGCGGCTGCGCCAGAGCGCGCGCTATCCCGCGATGTTCGCCGCTGCATTTCCCGAGGCTCAGGAGGCGCCGCTGATCACCCTGGAGCGGACCACGAAGGCCATCGCCGCCTTCGAGCGAACCCTGATGTCGTTCGATTCCCCCTACGACCGTTACGTCTACGGGGGTGACGCGGACGCGCTCACTGACTCACAGAAGCACGGCATGGAGCTATTCTTCTCCGAGCGGCTCGAGTGCTTCCACTGCCACGGCGGCTTCAACTTCGCAGACTCGGTCGAGCACAGCGGCACCGTCTTCGAGGAGACGCGCTTCCATAACAACGGCCTCTACAACGTCGATGGAAGCGGCTTCTACCCGGTGGGCAATCGCGGCATCTTCGATATCACCGGCGACGTCGAAGACATGGGGCGCTTCAAGGCCCCCACGCTGCGCAACATCGCCCTGACCGCACCGTATATGCACGATGGGAGCATCGAGACACTCGACGCGGTCGTCGATCACTACGCCCGCGGCGGTCGCCGGGTCACCGAGGGTGATTTTGCCGGAGATGGACGTGAGAACCCGTATAAGAGTGAGCTGATCACCGGCTTCCAGATAAGCGAGCAGGAAAAACGAGACCTCATCGCCTTCCTCGAATCACTGACGGACCGTGGGTTCGTCGAAGCCCCCGCCCATGCGAATCCCTTCGAATAATAGACGGCTCCGAGCGTTGCTCGTCGTCCTCGTGGCGACGGTCACCTGGATGGGCTGTTCGATGCGCCTCCAGTGGCCAGAGCACCGAATCTCGGTCCAGATGAACGCGTCGGGGCTGGCTGAAGGCGCGACCTTCGTGACCGCGGCCGGCCACGAAGTCCGCCCCGAGCGCCTCGCCGTCACCATCTGGTCGATCGAATTGGAGCGCTGCGATGCCAAGCCACCAGGCATGCCGACCGCGGAATTCTTCGACGCTGTCCGCGACGCGACGTCCATGTCGACCGCCCATGCTCACGCCGAGCGCGCCCCGAACCGCATCTGGCGCTCGCGAGTCGTCGACCTGACGCACCACGGCGACAAGTCGGTCGCCATGGGCGAGATGACGCCGTCCCCGGGCGAATATTGCCGAATCCGCGTCCTGTTGCAGGCAGCCGATGAAGATTCACTCGAGCTCAGCGAGGTCCCCGACATGGTCGACGTCTCTGCCGCCGCGGCGGGAATATGGCGACCGACGGGCACAATGTCATGGCGCGCCTTCGACTGGGCATCGTCGCGTACCGTGGAGCGCACCTTCCTGCTCGAGGAACCTCTCGTCCTGGGTGAGGAGCGAGCTCTCCAGGGACACATCGAGATGCAGGTCGAGGCTCTCGACTGGTTCGACTCGATCGATTTCGAGGGCGATGAGGACGCCACGATATCGTCGTTTCTCGGAAACGTGAGGCGGTCCGTCTCGCTCGAGGAGGCCCCATGAGGCGCGCCGCCCTGCTCTGCTTCGTCATATTGCTCTTCCCATCGTCCGCATCGGCCCACCACGTCGTCTCCGAGGCGGGCATAAGCTGGGTGGAGCCGGTCAGCATCGTCGAAGTATCGGCCGAAGCGTCGCGCTTCGACCGCGGCAACGGCTTCTCCGGCAACTGGCAGGTCGTCACCCTCGGCGCCGAATGGAGCGCGCTCGATGACCTCTCGCTGAGCCTGCGCGTACCGATGGCCCACCTGTCGCTGGACGACGGACGGCGCGTCGCCGGCCTGTCCGACATCGAACTCAGCGCCAAATACCGTGTCTTCGCCAGCCCACACGGTGAGTTCATCGCGTCGGCGGGCGTGGGCACCGCGCTGCCGACGGGCGTCCCGGAGGACGGGCTCGGCGCCGGGCACTTCGAGGTCTCGCCCTTTGTCACGGTCTCGAGCGCCCCTAACGATTGGCTCATTCTGTACGGCGCGGCGATCGACAAGCTCTCGCTCGGCCGAAACGCCGAGACGACGACCATCGACGAGCGCGCGGGCCACGGGTCGGTGATCGTCCCGCACGAACCGCATGAGCTGGACACGCGCCTCGGGGTAGCGATCCTTCCAGTCGACTCGGCTTATCTGAGCGCACGCGTCGATCACACTTTCGTCTTCGTCGGCGAAGGTGCAGGCAGCACTCGCGGCCGGCTGGAGCTCGGATGGACACGCCGCGGAAAGGTACGAGTCTCGGCGGCCGTCTCCGAGCACCTGTCGGGTGAGCGCCGCCACATGCTCGCGGCCGAGTTGGCGGCGGCTGTCTTCTTCTAGATTTTCTCGGCATCGGTGCCGTACGCTGTTGGCGACGAGATGACCAACTCACCGAAAATCAAGTGGCTCATTCGCCTGCGATGGGTCGCCGCTGTCGTTCAAGCGGTACTCATTGTTGGCGCCGCAGCCCTCCCATCGCTCCACGTCGAGCTCGTCCAACTCGCCGGAGTACTGTTCGTCGTCGTCGCGACCAACGCGGGCCTTCAAGCTGCGTGCAGCCGCGGACGCTCACTCCCCGACCTCATCATCCCGGGTATTCTCGGGCTCGATATCGGACTGCTGACCGTCGGTCTCTGGCTGTCGGGCGGCCCGATGAACCCGTTTAGCTTCCTCTACGTATTCTACGTCGCCGTCGCCGCGGTTGTGACGACGCGCACGTGGAGTTGGGTGCTGTCGCTTCTCGCCGTCGGCGGATATGGCCTGCTATACGTGGTGAGCGGCCCGGCGCACCACGATGACGCCATGCTCATGCATCTAAATGGCATGTGGATCGCGATGGCGGTGACCGCGGGGCTCATCATCTACTTCGTGAGCATGCTCCAGCGCTCTCTGGCCGAGCGCGACCGAGAGTTGGCCCGAGTCCGGGCCAACCAACAGCGGCTCGGCTCGCTGACCGCCATGGCCGCCGGCGCCGCGCACGAACTCGCGACGCCCCTGGCCACCATCGCGCTGACCAGCAACGAGCTGGCTCGAGAGCTCGAGGAGGAGGGATCTGACGAGCTTGCGGACGATGCGGAGTTGATCCGCTCGCAGGTCGATCGCTGCCGATCGGTGCTGGACCGCATGGCTGCGGACGCCGGTCAGCCCTCGGGACAGGCGATGGACGAGGTCGAGGTCGGTGCACTCGTCGATCGAGGGCTGGCCGGGCTCTCCGAGGGCCATCGAGTCGACGTCGAGCTCGACGATGACGCCCCGCGACTGACGGTACCGGTCGAGATGCTCGCCGAAGTGCTTGGCTCGCTGATGCAAAATGCGATCGACGCGAGCGCTCCCGAGCAGCCGATCCAACTCGAGGCAGCCGCGTCGAAAGTCGGCGTGGCGTTTCGAGTCATCGATACGGGCGTCGGCATGACAGCCCAGGAAATAGGCCGCGCGAGCGAGCCTTTCTACACGACGAAGGACAGTCGCGACCGCATGGGCCTGGGCCTTTACGTCGCCCAGCAACTCGCGACCGATCTCGGCGGTGCGCTCGACATCGAGAGCAGTCCAGGGAGCGGCACGCGGGTGACCCTGTGGCTGCCGGTTGACGCCGGGCGCCGTCGAAACTCTCCATCCGAATCCCCACGGGAGCAGCGATGAGCGCAGGTGACGAGCACGTCGACTTCGAGGGCCAGAGCCTCCTGGTCGTCGACGATGACGATATCTTTCGCAACCAGCTCGCGAGGGTGCTCGCGCGGCGTGGACTCTCCGTGCAGAAGGCCGCTGGGTTCGACGAGGCGCTCGAGTCCGCCGGTGACACGTGTCCAGACATGGCGACCGTGGACCTGCGCATGCCCGGCCCCGACGGCCTCGAGTTGGTCGAGGCCCTCGCCGAAGAATGCCCCGAGACGGATATTGTCGTACTCACGGGCTATGGAAGCATCGCGACTGCGATCGATGCCGTGAAGCTCGGAGCGATCAACTACGTGCAAAAGCCCGTCGACGCGGACGACTTGCTGGCGGCGTTCGAGCGAGGACGACGGGGACCGCGCGAATCCGCCGAGCGCAGCTACGATGCCCCGTCGCTCGCCCGCGCCGAATGGGAGCATATCCATCGCGTCCTGCAGGATTGCGGCGGCAATATCTCGGAAGCGGCCAGGCGCCTGGGCATCCACCGCCGGACTCTGCAGCGAAAGCTCGACACCTATCCGCCGGAGTCGTGAGGCCGGGGCCGGGTTCGCAGGCTGGCAGCCTGCGCGCCATTCTTGAAGCGCCCTGCGCGGCATTTTTGGAGGCCCCTGCGCGCCAGCCTCCTAAACAAAAACCCGCGCGGAGGCTCCTCCGGGCGGGGTCTTCGTCGTGCTCATGTATCGAGCGATATCAGGCCGAGAAGATGTGCTCGAGCTCCTCGATGATTTCGTGCTCGGTCGAGTCTTTTGCGATCGCCAGTTCCTGGACGAATAGTCGTCGCGCCGTGTCCTGCATCTTACGCTCGCCGAAGCTCAGCGTCTTCTCGAACTTCAGCAGATTCAGGTCGCGCAGTACCTCGGCGATCTCGAACGCGCTGCCGGTCTGAATCTTCTCGACGTACGCCCGGTAACGACGGTTCCAAGTCTGGGTATTCAGATCGACATCCCGCTCACGCAGGATATCGTAGACCTCCTCGACCTCGGCCGGGGAGATGATGCTCCGAAGTCCCACGTTCTCGACGTTGTCGACGGGGATCATGATCTTCTTATCGGAATCCAGCACCCTCAGGACGTAGAACGTCTGGCTGGTACCCATGATCTCTTTGGTATCGATACCGACGACTTCGGCCACGCCCTGCGCTGGGTAAACGGCCTTATCTCCAACCTCGAACTCAGTCGCCATGGATCTCCTTGGGGTTTTATCTCGTGAAGCAAGCTGACAGCATCAGCGTCGTTGGCTTCAACGAACGACCGCCGTTTGCATCGGCGGCTCGACGCGGTGCGATGCATGTGGTCGCTGGCGTGCCTCGACTCAGGCCTGGCGTCCAGCAACCATGGGATGCATCAAATACGATAAGGGCGCAGTTCTATTCCTGCGCCGACGAATGGAGTTCCTTCAGCCCGACGGCGAGAAACTCAGCTCAACGATGCATGTGGATACAGACTGCAACGGGCACGTCCCGCGATCGGTGACGCACCCGTGCCAGTCTTTGAATCCACGATAGTTTAGTGTTTTTATTTTGAACTTACAAGCGTTGCAGCCAAAAAGGACGCGCCCCAGGCGCCCGCACGGGCGGTCGGGAAACGACCGAAGCTACATAGCTCGGGGAGTTCAGACCTTGTGCTGACGTGCCACGTCGAGCAGCTTGGGGAGCGTGAAGCTCATGAGCTTCGCCTCGTAGTCGTCGTTGCCGCCGGAGAATCGTGCGGAGACGATTTTTTCTACCAGGCTCGCTTTACCACCGTACTCATTTTCGACACGCTGGTGAGCGTTCCAGAGACGGAGGAGCTTTGCGTTCGACATGGTGTGGATGCGGTGGTCGAATTCCTGTTCGAGCTCGTCTTCGGGGCGCTCGAGGATTCCGATTACTTTTCCGGCGAGCTCGGCCTTGGAACCGTGCTCTTCGCGGACGCGCTGGAGTGGGCTGAGTTTTGCCATCGTTCTCTCCTGTGGTTAGTGTGGTGCCGCCTTGAGCTTGCGCGAGAACCCTTTTCAGCCGGGGCCGGAGATACTCACGCGCATGCTGCTGGGGCAGCCCCACGACACACTGAAATCAATGAATACGTGGTCAGGCGGCCCACGAGGGTCGCCTGCGAGGCGAGCACAACTAACAGAGCTGAATGACCAACGCAAGCTTAGCTATATGAACTATCAACCGTCCGATTTCGCGACTCATCTTCGACGTACTTCGATCGGCGTCATCCTCATCTGCGCCGTCACCGCCGGCCTTGTCGGTTGCGACGAGAAGTCAAAGACAGACGCACAGGGCGAGCGGGCCGCCGGCGACGAGTCTGGCGAATCCACCGAGACCGTCGAGGAGCGGACCGAGACCGTCAACGGCGTCACGATCGTCTACAAAGCAGGCTCCGAACCCACACCCGATACCGTGCTCGCAGAGGGCGGCGACATCGAAGTGACCATGGCGGACTTCGAGCGCGCGATGAGCCGCAGCCTGCTGCTCGCCCCTAAGAAGGACGGTGAGATACAAACGGAAGTCCCCGCCGAGCGCCTCGCCGTGCCGAATATGCAGATCTCAGTCGTGCGGCGTCTGCTCGCCAGCAAGGTCGTCGAACAGGCCGCCGAGCAGCGCGGCATCGAAGCGACGACCGAGGAGAAGGTCGCGGCGCTCGAGTCTCACCGCAAGCTCACCGAGTATGCCGATCTCATCGCCGAAAGGCCCGAAAAGCCCCCACCCGAGCTCGCCAAGCGCGGGCTCACGGTCGACGAGATCGACGCGATCGCCCACGACATCGTCGTCCGCGAAAAGCTCCAGGAAGCATTGCTCGCGGAGATCTCTGAGCAAGACCTCTGGGAGGCGTATCAGGCCCGACAAAATACCGTAAAGCTCGCGCTCTCGTGGGTTCGCAACACACCGCGCTCCGCGACAATCGATGCCTTCGTGCGCGAACAGGAGCAGAGCGACTCGTCGGAGATCACTCAGTACTACCAGGAGCAGCAGGAACGATATCGCCGCCCCACGATGCTCGAAGCCGTCATTCTAGCACCCGAGCCCGGCACATCCGCCGACAAAGAGACGCTCGAGGAGGCCGCAAAACGACTCGCGGACGAGGTGGACTACGAAAAGATCGCCGATGAACTGGGGCTGGAGCTCGACGAGGACGCCAGGCTGGTGCGCCAGGAGAACAAGGAGGCGTTCGGCTCCGACGTGGGCGAGACCGGCTACGAGATGTCGGGGCCGCGAGGGGCCTATGCCTGGCGTGTCACCGGCTTCGAGGAATCAAGAGAGACGGAGCTCACCTCGGGCCTGCAGCGCCAGATCGCCGCGGAGATCCTGCGGTCGCGCGCGGTCGTCCCCACGGCGGCCGCGAAGCTGACCAAGATGCGCCGCGCCATGAAGGGCGCCGAGACGAATGCCGACGGACAGCTCACGGATGCAGCCCTGGAAGCACTTGGAGAGACCGCCGACCAATTGGGCTTGGAGTTCACCGTCACCAAGGACTTCGTGCTCTCCCCGCGGGGCTTCATCCCCGGCGTCGGACTGGCCCGGGAGGTCAGCGAGGCCGCTGAAGACCTGACGATGGACCAACCGCTGGCCGACCGCCCCATCCTGTCGCGCGAAAAGGCCTACATCGTGCGCCTGCAGGACAAGCATACACCGACTCGAGCCGAGTTCGAGGATGTTAAAGACGACTTCCGCGAGCGCTACATCGCCGAGCAGCGCCGGCGCATCATCGATCGATTCGTCGCCGAATGGGAGGACGAGCACGACGTCCAGCTCGACGTCGGGCCGGTACAGGTTAAGTACGGCGTGGCGCAGAAGGATTGAGGCGCGCGGCCGGGGTAGCCGCACGACGCCGAAAAACCAGCGTGGCTACCAGTCCGGCATATCGGGCATGTAGGGCCCGCCGACCTGCGGTCGCCCTTCCTCCCACGGATGATTGGGATAAAAGATGTGCTCGAGGACCAGCCCGTGCGGTGGCGCGGTCACCCCGCCGATGCCGCGGTCGCGGGTCTCCAGCATCTTCGCGGTAATATCTGACTCAAATCGGCCGGTGCCGACCTCGACGAGCGTCCCGGCGATGACCCGCACCATGTATTTGAGGAAAGCCGTCCCCTCGACGACGATCTGGATGTCGGCTCCATCACCGTGCACCTCGACCCGCCGCATCTCGCGCACGGTCGTCGGTGACTGGCAACTCGCCGCGCGAAACGCCTCGAAGTCGTGCTCGCCGACCAGGTAGCTCGCCGCCTGGCGCATCCGCTCGACGTCCAGCCCCTCGACCGTGTTCCAGCGCTGGCGTCGCTCCAGCGGATGGGGAAAGCGGTGGCTCCAGACCTTGTATCGGTAGATCTTGCCGCGCGCGTCGAAGCGCGCGTTGAAGTCGTCGGGCACGTAATCGGCGTACGAGATCAGCAAATCGTCGCCAGTCAGGCCGTTGAGCCCGCGGACGAAGTCCCAGAGGTCGCGGTCGTGCCGCTCGTGGGCATCGAAGTCGAAGTGAGCGACCTGAGAGAGCGCGTGGACGCCCGAGTCGGTTCGGCTCGCCCCCTGTAGCTTGATCTGGTCTTCCGAGCGGTTCAGGATGCGCGAGAGCGCCTTCAAGATATCGCCCTCGACGGTCCGAACCCCGTCTTGAATCTGCCACCCGCAGAAATCCGTCCCGTCGTACGCGATCAGGAGTCGGACTCGCATAAGTCGTCTCGCTCAGTATTCGAACGCCAGCCCGAACATCCACTGATTGTCATTGAGCTGGAAGCCGTCGGTGCCGAATCCATTGGCTCGGGTGATCAGGTATTCGGCGAAGAGATAGGTATTGTTGATGCCCCAGTTGAGGTCGAACGATGCGGAACTCTCCTGGTCGATCCAGTCGAGCCAGAGTTGGGCCTGAGCTCCGGCGTGCCAGCCCGGGCGAAAACCGGTCGCCTTCTCGCCGTCTTCCTCGGCCGTGGAGCTGTTGCCGTCCTTGATGCGCCAGTAATGGAGATCCAGTCCCGCCTTGGCGAGCAATGCGAACGGAATATTATACTCGTCGACCAACCAGTCAAAGTGGTAGTAGACCTCGCCGCGCATCGGGATGATGGTCATCGCAGTGGTCGGGGATTGCTCGCTGGTGAACTCCTCGGAGGTGTCCGACAACTCGGCGTCACCCTTGAAATTCGAGTAGCCGACGCTGGCGGCGGCCCCGACATTCCCGAACCGGTCGAAGAAGTGATAGCCGACGTTCAACTCGAACATCAGGTGGTCTTTGGCGCCAAACGCACGCTCGAACGGGGCGCCCGAGAGGCCGTCCTCTTCATCGACGCTCGGGTAGTAGCCACCAAAGCGAAGCTCGAACTTTCCGTGGGTCGGCGTCTGAGCCGACGCACTCGCCGAAAAGGTGAGCGTGAGAAGCAGCGCGGCGAGGCCGAGCCAATATGTCTTATTGCTTCGAATCATGTATCAGTAGCGGGTCTCAGAGGCGACGACGAACGGCGATAAATCCCAGAAGAGCGCACGCGATGATCGCGGCGCTCACCGGGTCGTCCCCGGTAGTGGTGCAGCCGGACTGGGAGCCCCCGGCACCTTTGTATGTCTCCCAGAAGTCCAGGACCTCGACCACCTCAACCGAGTCCTCGAAGAACAGTGGCTGGCTGAGGTTCTCGACGTCGTCCTCCGTCGCGATCCCGACCCAAACCCGGTCGCCGGCGCTGAGCTCCAACTCGCCGACCTTGACGCTCCCGGAGAACTTCCCCTCCTCCGGATCCGGGTTGTCGGTGGAGATGGTCTCCTGGACGACATCGCCGTTATTCTCGAGCTGGGCGAGGGTCGAGCCACTGACGTCGGTCTTGGCGACGAATGCGACGTAAGCGTCGACCTCGGAGCGCTCGGTCTGGGTCCACTCCACGAACACGCGCTCGTCCGTCGCGCTCAATCCGTCCAGTGACGAGGGTTGCGGGGCTGCCAGAGCGTCGACCTCGAGGACCGCATCCGAGATGCGCATGACCCGGTCCGTTCCGGAGTTGTCCTCGATGAGATAGCGAATGAAATACTGGTTGTGGAAGCCCTCACCACCTGAAGCGAGGCAGTCCTGAGCGACATTGAGGATTGTTACCGAGTCAGATGCACCCTTCGTGTTTCCAACGAGGTCGTCGAAGTCGATCTTGAATTCCTTCTGAACGCTGCCGTCCGGGGCATTGATCGACATGCCCTCGACGTCCTCTACGTCGATGCATCCCCCGGGGTTCTCCTCATCACAGGCCGCGCTGGTCTCTTCCTCGGCGACGGCGAGGATATACGGGCCTTCTAGGTCGGCGAGCCCGCCAGTCAGTACGGTGGAGTTGAAGTTGAAGCGAAACGTGAACGGCTGTTGCTCTCCGAACGCTCTCATACACTGGTCGCGATTCAAGACGATCACGCGACCATTTTCCCGGGTCAATTCGGCAATGGGAGGTCCAGGGGTGACCGTCACCGACTGGTCGATGTTGGTGGCGTCCTGCGGATTGAGTGCGAGAGCGGTGTCCGGGGTGACGAACACCCCGGCCAGCGCTGCTGCCAAAACCGGTAACCAATATCTCATCATATCCCTGGGTCTAACAATCGAGTCGGTTCGGCGTCAGTGAACGATGCCGGTCCCGCCTTTTGTTCCATCTAAGTTACGCACGGCGCTGGACGATGGCCTCGGCGATCTGGACGGCGTTGAGCGCAGCCCCCTTACGGAGGTTATCGCTGACGACCCAGAAATGCAGGGTATTCGGCATATCGAGGTCGTTGCGCACGCGTCCAATCCACGTGTCGTCCGTGTGCTCGGCGAGGCGGGCGAGCGGGTACTGATTCGCTTCGGGTTCGTCGTAGACTTTGACACCGGGCGACTCCGACCACAACTCACGCGCCTCGTCGGCCGACAGCGGCTCGGCGAGGTCCACCGTGATGGACTCGGAGTGGCTTCGCAAGACCGGCACTCGCACGCACGTCGCCGACAGTCGCAGACCCGGCAGATCCATGATCTTGCGGGTCTCGTTGACCATCTTGAGCTCTTCTTTGGTGAAGCCCGACTCGTAGAAGACGTCGATATGGGGCAGCACATCGAAGGCCAGCGGGTGGGCGAACTTCTCGGGTGCCGGGTCGTCCTGGCCGTCCAGGCGAGCCCTGAGCCCCTTCATAAGGTCGTCGATACCGCGTTGGCCCGCGCCCGAGGCGGACTGATACGTGCTCACGATGACGCGCTCGAGCCCGGCGCGCTCGTGGAGCGGCTTCAGCGCGACGACCATCTGAATCGTCGAGCAATTCGGATTCGCGATAATGCCCGGTTCGTCGACGATGGCCTCGGGGTTGACCTCCGGCACGACCAGCGGCTTGTCCGGGTCCATGCGGAATGCGCTGGTGTTGTCGATGACGATCACGCCCTGTTCGACGGCGCGGTCGGCGTGCGCGACGCTGACCGACGAGCCGGCCGAAAACAGCCCGAAATCGACGCCTTCGAAGTCGGCCTTCTCGAGATCCTCGACGGTCACGGTCGTGTCGGCGAACGGCAAATCCTCGCCTGCCGACCGCGACGAGGCCATCGCGCGGAGGCGCTTTATCGGAAAGTCGCGCTGCTCGAGCGTGCGCAACATCTCGCGGCCGACCGCACCCGTGGCGCCGACGACAGCGACGTTGAATCCATTGTCTGAAATCTTTGTTCCTTGCTCGGGCACTACATCCTCCTCATTCGCTCCAGAAGGCCCAGAATTCGCCGTATACCGCCTAGTCGCTCGCGCGATGCAATTCAAGCGGCGGAGCAGCTAAGCAGCTAAGCAGCCAAGCAGCAGAGCAGCGAGCAGCCAAGCAGCGCATGGAGGCGGGAGTACAAAGTCACGGAGGCCCCCTCCATGCTCCCAACTCCTCGTTCCATGCGCTGCTCGCTGCTGTGCTGCTTAGCTGCTGTGCTGCTTGGCTGCTTCGCCATCAATACAACGACCGATACTCCGGCCCCGACATCGGCAAGAAGCCGCACTTGGGCGGCAACTCCATCGGCTCCAGCGAGTCCGAGCGGACCCACACGCCGTCTTCCTCGTCGCGGTAGGCCCCGAAGACCGCACGAAACCGGATGTCTTCGTCAGGGGTCTCGACACCGATCAGCGCGACGCCCTCGCCCTCTTCGTCCTCGGGCAAGACGCCCTTCAGGTGGCGTCGCTCGGTGCGCATGACCGGCACGCAGCGGTCGGTGTCGCACGCGAGCGTCGGCCCACCGTCGAACGGATCGATGGTGTGATTCCAGCCGAACCCGATCTCGTTGAGCATCCGCTCGGCTGGCCGGGTTTGCTCGCCGACCACGCCGATCTTCTCGCGCGCCTCGTCGGGCATCAGCGAGGTGTAGATGGGCGTGGTCGGAAACAGGCTGCGCACGAACTCGATGTTGTCGCGGCTAAGCCGGTCGGCGGTGCGATAATCCATGTCCGTGAAATGTCGCCCGAGGCACTCCCAGAGGTCGCTGGTGCCGTCGTCTTTGAGCGGCGGGAGCAGCTCGGCGACGATCTGCTCGCGAAAGAGCTCCGGGAACATCCCGATAAACAAAAACCGCACGTAGCTCAGGATCTTGCCGAGCTTCAGATCGTGCCCGCGGTACTCGGGGGCCAGGATCAGGCCGCCGATCTCGGTCGGCCCGTCGTAGTTGAACGACAACTGGAGCACCTGGTGGATGAAGTATTTATCCAGCGTGTACGAGTACTTCTGGTCCTCGGTGACCTCGAAATAACACGACGGGCGCTCGTATGTGCCGTGTTGGGCCAGGATCATGCAGCTCCCGATGACCTCACCGTCGTCCTCGAGCACGAAGACGTAGTCGCGGTATTTCACCTCGCGGTACGTCCCGCCGAAGCTTCCGCGGCTGACCTGGATGAGCTTCTCGAGCCGCTCGCGATCGTCGGGCAGGTTCAATGTGTTGAGCCGCCGAGCGAGATCGTGGAGCTGCTCGATATCATCCTCGACGACTTCCCTGAGCAGGAGCATGTACTACCTCTGCGGAGCATCAGTGAGCTTCGATGTGCGGCCCGATGCAATATCACAACGCCGCTACGCGTTACTAGGTGTGAAGGTGAACCGAGGACGCGGCCGGGCGCATCATATTTGTCAGGGTCGCTCCAGTTGATTACCTTGAGAGTGCAAGGTTTGAGGGTCCAACCCGCCCAGAGGATCATATGAGCAAGTCTTTCGGAAACAGTATCGCAAGAGAATTGAGCCGCGTGAGCCGTGAGGTCGCCAAGACCGCCGGCCGCAGCGCCTCGGACGCAGCCCATGCGGCGCGCACCGCGGGACACGCTGCAAACGTGGCCACCAAGTCACAGTCCGCGCAGAACCTCATCGAGGCCGCCCGCGCCACCGCGGCATCTGGCCCGGTCAAAGAGGTCGCAAAGATATGCGGACGCGCTGGAGCAGCAGGCGCCATCGTCGACGGCGGCGTCGGTGCGATCAACGCGGCGAAATACCTGCGCGCCGGAAGGATCGACAAGGTCCAGGCCGCTAAGCACGTCGGCGCCGAGGCAGGCTGCGGATTCGTCACATCGTCGGCGGGTACCGCCGGGACGATCGCCGTCTATATGGTCACCGGCGCGATGGGCCCGGCCGCGATGGCTGCCGGCATGGGCGCATCGATCGGCTCGCGTTGGCTCTACAGGAAAGTCGTCGGCGAGACGCTTCCCTCCGACGAGGATGACCTGAAGCACGAAGAAGACGCCGTCGAGGAGTCCGACGTCATGGAAGATATCGGCCCGAAGCCGATGGACTGAGCTCGTTCTCATCCGGGAACGAACTGGATTGTTAAAGCGAAAAACCCCGATGGCTCCCGGCCGTCGGGGTTTTTCGCGTTCTCGAGCGGCTTTTCGTCATGCGGCCAGGGTGGAGGAAAGAAGGAGGGAGGAGATGGGTTCGCGAGCGATCGTGAGGCAACTCGTCCATGCCACCGAAAATCGGCTTCTATGGCATTTCTAAGAGGGGTGGGCCGTTTAGAACGGCACGAGAGCGCGATTAAAAATCGCATTCCGACCTCGACGCAGAACTCGCGAGCTCGAAGGCGATTGAAGCAGGCGTAGCCGCTGGCGCGTTTACTAACTGATCGCAGCAGGCTGGTTACACAATGAGCTACTCCAGGTCGCACGCAAGCCGCGGCTGGAAAGCCGCGGGGCGAGCTAGAAAGCTCGCGCACCAGATGCCACGCGCAGCGCATCTGCTTGGCGCGCGACGTCTCCACCTCGTCGGGGATTTTCTATCTCCGAGAATACAAAAAGGCCGCCGGTGCATTGCTGCTCCGGCGGCCTCGGACGTTCAGATACGGCGCGATTTATGCGCTGAAGGTGTTCTCGTCCTTCTTGTCGTCGTCGCTCTTCTCTCCACCGCAGGCCAACTCGTTCGAGTTGTCGGCTTTGAAAGTGTTCTCGTCCTTCTTGTCGTCGTCGCTCTTCTCTCCGCCGCATGCGAGCGTGTCGCCATCATGCTGGACGTGGACAGCGCTTTCGTCGTCGCTGTCGTCCTTATTCTTCTCACCGTCGCACGCGAGCGCCGGCGTCGCCAGAGCCACCGTAAGCAAAACCGCGGAAGTCATTCCAAGTACTCGTTTGAACGTTTTCATAAGTCCATCTCCGTTTGTTGAAAGGTTTCAGGAAACGCCCAAACTGGCGCGTACCCTCAAGGGTAAGGATACGGGCAACTTCAATTATTTCAAACGTCTATCTCAGCGACGGGGGATAGAAGACGCCCGATCGCGAACTCCAGCGCCTCGATGACGCCGTCGTCGTCGACCCCGGCGAGGAGCGGATATGTGCCGTCGATGACTTCGGCGTGACCGTCGCCCATCGCATAGGGAAAGCCGACCGCGTCGAGCAGCGGGATATCCCCGACGCTGTCTCCAACTCCGACGGCGTCTGCGACGTCGTATCCGAGATACTCGGCCGCGAATCGAGCGCCGGAGCCCTTATCTGCATCGGCACGGGTGATGCTGGCGAACACCGAGTCGGGCAGCGCCGGCGATGTCGCCACGCCGACCTGCGCATCGGGGAGATCGAGCGCAACAGCCGCCTCGATCGTGTCCCTATCGACGATCCAGTGGGCGCGAATCACGTCCTCGGCGCCCATGACCTCATCGAGGTCTCGCTCGACCGGCTCGATCTCGAGAACCTCGGCGTGCACGCGGCATTCGGGCGTAATCTCGTCGACGTAAATGGCATCTGGCGTGTAGAACTCGATAGTCGCACCGAGTCGGCGTGCGTGCGCGACCAGTCGCTCCAGCGTGCCCACGTCCAAGGGAGCTGTGTACAGCACCTCGCCTGTCGCCGTGGTGACGAGCGCGCCGTTGTGAAAGACGTGCGGCGCCTCCGGATCGAGACGCTCGGCGATCCTCAGCGCCACGCCAGCGTGCGTGCGGCCTGTGCAGACCGCGATGCGGCCACCGGCTGCCCGCAGCTCTTCAGTCACCGGCCAGATCGCCGGCGAGACGTCTCCGTCGGGCCCGATGAGCGTGCCGTCGATGTCCAGTAATACCAGCATTATTCGGTGTCCCCTGCGTCGTCTTTCGCGTCCTCGTCAGACTCGTCGCCCTTCTGTTGCTCGGACTGTTCGATGGCTTTTCCCCCACCGCCCTCGCCCGTTCCAGTCAGCCCCGTGCCGCCGGATTCTGGCGCAGGCGGATTGGGCCCTGGCGCGCTCGACGAGCCATTTATCGTCCCCTGAGTATTGCCGAGGTCGGCTGGCGGGCCGGGCGGCTCTTCGTAGGTGCCGAGCACGCGCTCGAGCGCGTCGAAGCGCTCGTCGAACCCGCTGAAATGCTCTTCCCAATCGATATCCCACGCAGATCCCTCGACCCGGTACGACATCAGGGCACCGAATTCGTCGATCTCGACGGAAAAACCGGCGACGATATGTCGATCCTCGAAGAGCTCGTGCATGTCGGCGACCAGCTTCTTGGACTGGGCGATATCCTTGTCGGTCAGACCGCGTTCCTCCTTGTTTTCGGCGGCGCCGTCGATGACCTCGTCGAGCTCGTCGAGCGTGACCCGCGCGGCTTCACCGAGGTTCGCGCGCATCACGAAGATGGGCGAGGTCACCGGCTCGTCGTCGCCGAGGATCTCGACGGCCGGCTCCTGCATATCCTTCCCGACCGAAGCTCCGATGCCGTCTCGCGTCATGAACAACACCGGCTCGATCAGCCCCTTGTAGGCGCCTGCGGCTCCTGGAATGGCCACCGGCACGCCGTCGGGCTGGAGGTTGAGGTTCGAGACTTCGGGCACGAACGTCTGCAGGAAATAGACGAGCGCGGTCGGCTTGCTGGTGTCGAGCACGGCGAGCGCACGCGGCTTGATAATCGGGGTCGTCGCCTTTCCTTGCTCATCGGACTCGAGCTCGAAGCCGACGCTGTGGAGGATCAGCGAAAACCCGTCGATGGCGGACGCCCATGGCGGCATGGTGGCCTTCGCAGTCGCGAGGCTGCGCGAGGAGGTGTTGATCTCTTTGAAGTCCTCACACTCGAGGGGGTCGGACTGAAAGCTCTTCGCGACATCCGCAGCCAGACCGACCATCTCGCCGGTGCGCACGCCCCAGCCGGCCATGAAGATCGCGTCCTGGCCGAACGTCGTACTGTACCCGGGCGTGCCCGAGCGCAGCTCGGCGAGTCGTCGCGCGGCATCTTCCTGGAGCTCGACGCCGAACGTAATATCGGTGACGTCTTCCGTGTATTCGCGCAGCCCGCCGTAGAAGACGGTCATCGGCTTGAGCAGCCGCGCGGTGTCGCGGCGGCATGCCTCACTGTAGTCCGACCACGGGTCTTCGGCCTGCAGGACGCGCTCGGTGATCGTGGTTGCTGCGGCCGTGGGGTCCTCCAGAATTTCGACCGTCGTACCGATGTCGAAGAATGCGATGATCCAGCGCTCGAGCCCATGTCGCGACGTGAGCTCGGAGATGCGCTTGGAGGTCGCCAGCGAGTCCGTCGGCTTCTTGATCCCCAGAAAATACGGGAGCGCCTGCTCGCGCGTGTCCTCGGTGACGAAGGTCACGATCACCTCGTCGTCGGTGACGCGAAAGAGCGTGAACGAAGTCGACTCGGCCTCGGGGTCCTCCGTGCCGGATTCACGCGCGAGGTCTGGCTTGCCCTCCCAGTCTCCCTCGATCGCGGCGTCGGTGTCTTCCTCGAAGGTCGATGCCGGGACCGCGTACTCCCAGTAGCCGACCCCCGCGAGGTCGCGACGCGTCCAGGCGGGGTCGAACCTCCTGCGATAGCGATCCAGGACGTCTCGGAGCCTGTCGCCATCGGATAGCTCGAAGCGAAATACCGGCACCGTTCCGAGGCCATAGAGCGCAAACCGGGGCGTGCTGTCGATCCCGATATTCTCCAACCCCTCCATCGAGACCTCGCCGCCCATCTCCTCGAGGAGGAACTCTTCTCTGGGGCTCTTGGACTCCTCGGAGTCCTCGTCCACGTCCAGAGCGCGGCGCATCTCGGCCGCAAACTCCTCGTCGTAGTCCTCGGTGATCTCGCGGACGGCATCTGCCCCACCCAGCAACGCCTCCATCACCCTCTCGGGTACCGGATCACGCGTGCCGATGAAAAAAATCGTATCGGCCGGGATCTCGGTGAGGAACGCCGGCATACGGTCTTGTTCGGCGACCGACTTGTCTTTCTTCGTCCCGCGACACGCGGGGAGCGCGGCCGCTAGAAGCAGCAATACGAGCAGCGAGAGCGCGAGTCGAAACGAGTTTCTCGAGAGCACAACGGTTCCTGGAGCGACAATGGAGAGTGGCTTTGCTCCCGCCATCGTCGCGCGCAGACTCGGGGTGGGTCAAGTCGGCTGAGCAGCCGAGCAGCCGAGCAGCCGAGCCGCCGAGCAGCCGAGCAGCTGAGCAGCCGAGCAGCTGAGCAGCCGAGCAGCCGAGCAGCCGAGCAGCTGAGCAGCTGAGCAGCCGAGCAGCCGAGCAGCTGAGCAGCTGAGCAGCCGAGCAGCCGAGCAGCCGAGCAGCTGAGCCGCCGAGCCGCCGAGCCGCCGAGCCGCCTCCATGTTATCTACGCTTCCATGCGCTGCTTGCTGCTTTGCTGCTTTGCTGCTTTGCTGCTTCGCTGCTTTGCTGCTTGCTGCTCAGCAACCCAACATCGCAATCCCGCTCGAGATCTCGCTGACGTCCACTCCGAACAGAATCGCGCGCTGGATATCCTCACAGCGATGACGCTCGGCGATGCTCAACCGCCCGGCGGCACCGGACATGTCGACGAAGTTCACCTCAAAGCAGCCAACCAGAAGGCGCACCGCCGCCTCGAGGGCATCCGGTTCGACGCCGTAGGTCTCGGCGATGTCAGCCAGCGGGGTCTCGACGCGCCAGTGTTTGCGCTCGGTCACCACGTGGACCGACGCCGCCTGCATGAACGGCGACAGATACTGATCGAGGCCGTCTTGCCGGGCCATCGCCCACAGATACTGAGCGGTCTCGAGCAACAGGAAGTTTCGATCGCGCCGGGCGAGTTGGTCGACCAGGAGGTGGAGCGCCGGGGGGAGGTTCATCGACATCAAGCCCCTATGATCGCCGCTCGCCCCGTGTCGGGCACCGCCCACGACCCCGATCTGGGCGCGGAGTTTCTCGTAGATATGCTCCGCACGCCGATGCACGTCCTCGCGGTCGAGCGTCAGCAGCGCCATGAATCGGCGCACGATGCGGTCGACGACCTCCGGCCGCCGCTGCGAGTCGTGCCCTTCCGGGTGTTCGTAGACGCTCGCCAGGACGTCGATGAGGGCTTCCTGGGTGTCGAGCGCCTCGAAGAAGCGCCCCTGGTCGGCGTAGAAATTCGCGATCGAGTCGAGGACCCACGGGTTGTCCGGGCAGCGGTCGAGCGCGCCCATATACATCGACAGCGCGACCTGGGGCTTGCCGAGCTGGTGGGCAGCCGCGGCGCCCAGCCGCATAAATTCGGCCTCGTCGGAGGCGTCGCGCGCCCGATGCACCGCCTCGAGGCTGTGCATGAGCACGCGCCACCACTGTGAGCCGGCCGCGGCGCAGTGTCCGAGCGCATACGATATCCCCGCGTCCTCGGGCATCAGCGACGCCGCTTCGGCGAACGCGCCGCGTGCCTGACTGACCTGCCCGACGCGAAACGCCAGAATCCC
>JBNJFZ010000064.1:0-27097 GCA_051747295.1 Myxococcota bacterium | reverse complement strand
ACCGGATCATTTCCCTGCGGCGCAGCCGTGGGGAAGCCGCCGTGAGGCGGCAGGGTACAAGCGTGTGGTTCCTGAACCACTGCCCCAGCCGCCTTCCAGATTCCAGCATTGTCTCTCTGGCCCGTTCGGCCGGATTACTCGGGTGTGTGCTGATACAGCATGTCGATTTCGGGCTGGGCGAGGGCGCGGTGTCGGTTGCGGCCGAGTCTTTTGGCATGCAGAAGGGGGGCGATCGTGTATAATTCGCCGGAATTCGAACCGAGAGGAGCAGTATGAGCGAGAAAGTCTATGTTGTGGGCGTCGGGATGACGCCATTCGTCAAGCCCGGAACCGAGGAACCGTACCACGTGATGGGAGCGACGGCTGCGTCCGACGCACTCGAGGATGCGGGCGTGGATTACGAGTCCGTTCAGCAGGCCTATACCGCCTATGTCTACGGCGACAGCACCAGCGGGCAGCGCGCGCTGTACGGCGTCGGCATGACCGGCATTCCCATCTTCAATATCAACAATAACTGCTCGTCGGGCTCGTCGGCGCTCTTCATGGCTCGCCAGGCAGTCGAGTCGGGCATGGTCGATGTGGCGCTGGCGTTGGGCTTCGAGCAGATGATGCCGGGGGCGTTGGGCAACGTCTTCGACGACCGACCGTCACCGCTGGGTGAGTTCCTGGATATGGCCAATGAGACGTTCGAGGAGGCCGAGAAGGTGCCGATGGCGCTGCGTTTGTTCGGCGGTGCCGGCATCGAATATCAGGAAAAGTACGGCATCTCCGACGAGACGTTCGCCAAGATCTCGCAGAAGGCGAGGCGGCATGCCGAGCACAATGAGCGGGCGATCTTTCGGGACCAGGTAAGCGTCGAAGAAGTGCTCGAGTCGCCGCGGTATTTCGGGCCGCTGACGCGTCTGCAGTGTTGCCCGCCGACCTGCGGGGCGGCCGCTGCGATTGTCTGTAGCGAGTCGTTCGCCGAGGAGCACGGACTGGATACGACCGTTCGCATCGCCGGGCAGGCGATGACGACCGACTTTCCGTCGACCTTCGAGGAGAAGAGCATGATGAAGGTCGTCGGCTACGACATGTCCAAGAATGCGGCGAACCAGGTCTACGAGGCGGCAGGGCTGGGCCCCGATGATGTCGATGTCGTCGAGCTCCACGACTGCTTCACGACCAACGAGCTGCTCACCTACGAAGCGCTCGGGCTCGCCGACGAGGGTGGGGCGGAGAAGTTTATCGCCGACGGTGACAATACCTATGGCGGCAAAGTGGTGACGAATCCGTCCGGCGGGCTGCTCTCCAAGGGCCATCCACTCGGAGCGACCGGGCTCGCGCAATGCGCCGAGCTGACGTGGCAGCTCCGCGGCCAGGCCGACAAGCGCCAGGTCGACGGCGCTCGGGTTGGACTCCAGCACAATATCGGGCTCGGCGGCGCGGCCGTCGTCACCATGTACCAGGCCGATTGACGTGCCTAAATATCCGCTGATCGATCAACCCGGCTTCTGGCCCTTCGATGGGCCGCCGCCGGGTTGATCGTTCGACTCGTCGTCTTCCTCTTCCTCTTTCTTGCGGCGCTCCTCGAGCTCCCCGATGGCATATTCTGGAATCGGGTTGCGTTCGGCTTCGCGCTTGGGAGGCTTGCAGGCCCCGAAGGCCAGCAGCTGGCCCAGGACGAGCAGCGCTGCGATGCGCTTTAGCTTCTTTCCTGTCTTACTACCCATCGTGTCAATCCCGTCTTGTCCGACGGGAATTCCGTGCATGGGGGCTTCTTGTCCATCCAGCCCCCTGATCGCTCGGATCGATCGCGATGCTTAAGGCGTGCCAACCCGTAAAGCGACTCGAAGCACCCCTGAGGCACCTCAGCGGTCTGCCTGGTGCGCCGGTCTTGCATTTGGCGTTTCGGGTGCAACATAATGTTGGAACGCGTGAAACATATCGCGCGAGCGCGGTCCACGTGGCATCCCAATTGCAGTGCTTGCTTCTGCATGATGGCGCGTCCTTTGAGCACGGTCAGAGTTCGTCACTGCGCCATCTTCACAGAGGGTTGTTTCGTTATGTTGGGACGTTATCAGTTGTTGTTGGGACAATTCGCGTTGATTATGGTGGTCCTCCTGGTCGGTTGCTCGGGAAACCGGGCGTCGAATGGCTCGGACGCCACCGAGTCCAGTGACACCCGGGCCGTCGACGGCGAGACGCCGGTGGACTCCGAGTCCGGGGAGGTAGACGCTGACGAGCAGGTCGATGAAGCGTCGACGTTCCTGGACCCACGACAGGTCGAGGCGCATGGGCTGGCGACCAGCCAGGTCTGCTCCGATTGTCACAGCAATGACCCTGGCACGAGCGCGATGCGCGACGACGACGGCCGAGCGGTCGCGCCTTTCGATCTATGGCAGTCGTCGATGAAGGCCAATTCCTCACGCGATCCGTTCTTCCGCGCGGTGTTATCCGCCGAGGTCTATCGCAACCCTGGGGCCGCCGAGCTGCTCGAGTCGACCTGCCTGCGCTGCCATGCACCGATGGCGTCGGTCGCCGCCGCGCGGACCGAGACCACCCTGCGTCTTGCGGACATCCAGGAACCCGACGACATCGGTGGGCTGGCCTCCGACGGCGTGTCCTGCGTGACGTGTCACACCATGACTGACACGAATTTTGGGACCAAAGAGAGCTACCACGGAGGCTTCGAGCTCAACGAAAACGCCGAGATCTACGGCCCGCACGCCGACCCCTTCACCAATCCGATGGAGATGCGCACCGGGTATACCCCCGTCGAGTCCGACCACATCAAGCAGTCCGAGATGTGCGCGACCTGCCACACCCTGTCGACGCACACGATCATCGACGGCGAGGTGTCCGACAACTCATTCCCGGAGCAGACCCCGTATTTGGAGTGGAAGAACAGCACCTTCTCGAGCGGCGACAACGCGCAGTCGTGCCAGGACTGCCACGTGCCCACGACCGACGTCGACGGCGACCCGATCACAACGCGCATTGCCCGTCGCCCGATGGGTGGCAACTTCCCGCCGACATCGCCGCGAAGCCCCTTCGGTCGGCATGTGTACGTGGGCGGCAATTACACCGTGGCAGGCATCCTGCGCGATGAGCGAGATGTGCTCAAACCACAGGCCAGTGATGCCGCATTCGACGCAACCATCGCCGCGGTCAAAGGGCAGCTTCGAAACGACACCGCGACCCTGGATATCGAAGGCGTGCAGGCGACTGATACCTCCGTCGCGTTCGACGTGGTCGTGCGGAACAAGACCGGGCACAAATTTCCGACGGCCTATCCTAGCCGTCGCGCGTGGATCCATGCGCGGGTGACCGATGCGAGCGGGGGCGTCCTCTTCGAGACTGGGGCGTGGAATGAAGACGGACAGATCCTCGGGGAGAACGGACCCATGCCCTTCGAGGAGCCTTTCGGCCCGACCGAACCTCACCAGGACGAGGTGAGCTCGCCCGATGACGTGGTCATCTATGAGGCTGTGATGGCAAATAAGGACGGGGAGTCGACCGTCGCGCTGATGTATGCCTACGAATACGCGAAGGACAATCGGTTGCTGCCGGAAGGCTGGAGCGGTGAACACCCCAACGCCGACGAGACTCGGCCGGTCGGTGTGGCCGGCGACGATGATTTCGTCGCCGGTGGGGACACGGTGCGGTTCGACGTGCCTATTTCGGCGCGTGCAGCGACGATCGAGGTCGAGCTGGTGTATCAACCGCTCGGTTCGCGGTGGCTCGAGGAGCTGTTCGAAGTGCCGACAGCCGAGATCGAACGATTCGAGCAGATGTACTCGCGCGCCGACCGCGAACCGGCACTTGTCTCTGCCGACAGCGTCGACGTGCAGTAGACGCTGCCGGCAGCACCGGGTTGGCTAGTACTACTCGACAGAAGTCTTAATCCGTCTCGCCGGTCTACATCGCCGAGAGCGGCTCAGGACTTCCGCCGAGCAGTACTAGTCGCTGCCGGGATACCAGTCCAGGATGCGGATCTCGGTCGAGGCGTCCCCGAGCAGGCCTTCGAGCTTCGAGACGTCTTGCACGCCGTCTTTGCCGCGGAAGTGGAACGGGTAGACCACCGCCGGCTCGAAGGCCTGGATGCACGTGGCCGCTTCTTCGACGGGCATCGTGTACGGCAGGTTCATCGTGACAAATGCCACGTCGATGTCCTCGAGCGCCTTCATCTCCGCCGTGCATTCGGTGTCTCCGGATATATAGACGCGATTGCTACCCATCGTGAGCAGATAGCCGTTACCGCGGCCTTTGACGTGATAGGGCTTGCCGGTGTCCGGGCGCATCCGCTCGGTATTGTACATCGGTGTCGCCTCGATCTCGATGGCGTCGTCCATCAGTGACTGCGACTCGCCGTTGGCCATCATGAGGACGTCCGGGAGGGCGTCGCCCGCCCGGTCGACCACCGCCTGGGGCGCGATGACGGTCGCGCCGTCTTTGCGAACGGTCTTCACGGCCGCTGGATCGAGGTGGTCGGGGTGGATGTCGGTGAGCAGAATGATGTCGGCTTTCGGGGCGTCGCCGTCATGGGCTTCGAGGGCCGCTGTCGTCGGGTCGACCGCGACCACCACGCCTTGCCATGTGAACATGAAGCTGCCGTGCTGGAGCGGGATGACCTCGACGTTGTCGATGCCGGCGGCCATCTCTTCGGCTTCGTCAGAGGCGTCTGCTTCATCGGGCGCTGCCTGCTCGGTCTCGGTTGACTCGGTGGACGCGACCTCGGATTCGGCCTGCATGTCATCGGGCTTCTCGGAGGCCCCCTTGTCGCAGGCGCTCGTAAGAAGGGCTAGGAGGCCGATAATCAGTGCGATGTTGCGCATACGAAAGTCCTCAATTGGCGGTAAATTCAGCAGGTAGGGCTTGTCCCAGGCTAGATGCGCTGATACTCCAGTGAGTTACACAACGACGACTAAAATGGAGACACAGTATGAAGAAGACCTTAATCGCACTTATCGCCGTATCAATGCTCGCTGCCTGCAGCACGACCTCGAACACATCGGATCAGGAGACGGCCGATCAGGCGGCGGCCGAGCAGCAACAAACTGAAGAAGCCCCCGCGGAAGACGAGGCGGGAGACGCGCCGGCCGAGACTCAGGAAGAGGACGTCGCCGAGCTCATTGAGTCCGCGGCCACGGGCGATCATCGCTCCGACGAGAATATCGCGCGAAACGAGTATCGCAATCCGGTCGAGACGCTGATGTTCTTCGGCATCGAGCCGGATATGACGGTCGTCGAGCTCTGGTCTGGCGGAGGCTGGTACACTGAGGTGCTCGCCCCGACGCTGGTGGACGGGAAGCTCGTGGCGGCCAATTTTGCGGCTAAGGAAGACCCGGAGCATTACCGGACGCGGCTTCGAAAGAAGCTCGAGGCTCGCATTCAGAACGAGGACGTCTTCTCGAACGTCGTCCATGGCACGCTGCAGCCTGGCCAGAAGGTCGACGTCGGTGAGCCGGGCAGCGCGGATATGGTCGTGACCTTCCGCAATATACATAGCTTTATCGGCGCGGATATTCAGGATGAGGTCTTCGCCGAGTCCTACAAGGTCTTGAAGCCGGGCGGGATCCTGGGCGTGGTCCAGCACCGTGCTCCGGAGGGCGCCGATCCGATGGAGAGTGCTGAGAAGGGATACGTACCCGAAGCCTACGTCATCGAGATGGCGGAAGAGGCTGGGTTCGAGTTGGTCGAGAAGTCCGAGATCAACGCCAACCCGAAGGATACCAAGGACTATCCCGAAGGCGTCTGGACGCTGCCGCCGAGCCTGCGACTCGAGGACAAGGACCGCGAGAAGTACGAAGCCATCGGTGAGAGTGACCGGATGACGCTCAAGTTCGTCAAGCCCGCCGAAGGCAAGTAAGTGAGCTTGTCGAGCGACGTGTGTCCGCCCGTCGATGGCGGGCACACGTCGTGATATCTCCAACGTGATCTCCCCAACTAGCTGGCGGCTTCGTCGTCTTCTTCGTTGCGCAGCCGTGGTCGGGTGTAGTTTTCGGGCGTGTGTCCCTCGATCCCCTCGTAGAAGTCACGGATCTGGTCCATGACGACCTTCTTGGGCTGAGACGAGTCGACCAGCGGGCCGAGCCCGCCGACTTTCCGTCTGTAATCCAGAAAGCCCAACGAGATGGGGACGCCTGCCTCCCGCGCGATGTAGTAAAAACCCGACTTCCAGTACTCACCCTTCGAGCGCGTGCCCTCCGGCGCGATGCCCAGCGCCATGGCGTCGGCTTCGTCGAACGCCTCGGCGATCTGCTCGACAAAATTCTGCGATTTGCGTCGGTCGATCGGAATGCCGCCCAGGCTCTTCATGAACGCGCCGACCGGGGCTGGCTCGAATAGGGTGTGCTTCCCCACCCAGTAGAACCTCATATCGATCTGGCGGGCGATCGCCATAGTGATCGGGAAGTCCCAGTTGCTGGTGTGCGGCGCTGCGATGATGACGAACTTGTCGACGTCGTCGGGGACGTCGTTGCGCACGGTCCATCCGATGGAGTCGAGATAGGCCCTGGTCAGAAATTTGAACACAATCGTTCTGTCCGTTTGGGGAAGTCGATACGGCGAGACTTCAGTACGCGGCCACCTTAGCGGCTGGGCCGCGTTCGTGCACGCCGCGCCTCACAGCCATTCAGCGATGCGTTCGGCCATCATCAGGACGGTCATATGGATATTGGCGTGCGGGATCGTGGGCATGAGGCTGGCGTCGACGACGCGCAGGTTTTCGGTGCCGCGAACGCGTCCCTGATGGTCGCAGGCGCCGCGTCCGTCGGAGCCCATGGGGATGGTCCCGCACGGGTGGTAGCCGCTGTCGCAGACCGAGCGGACTTTGTCTTCGAGCCGGTCCCGGTCGCGCAGCGTGCGCGCCGCGGGATAGAGAGGTCGGGCGAGGTCGCGGGCAGCGGCGGTGTTTGCCACCTCGAAGCAGTGCTCCATGGCGTCGACGGCGACCTCCCGGTCGAATGGGTGGTCGAGCAGGGCGGACTCGATGGTGGGCTCGGCGCGCGGGTCGGCCGAATCCCAGGTGATGGAGCCGACGCCCTTCGGTTTTCCCACCATGACCATGATCGACACGAAGGGCAGGGTGATCCACGGCGTGGGAACGGTCGCGCCGGGTTGCATGATGAGGTCGTTGGGCATCTCCGTGGTGCCCGAGGCGTATCGGCAGGTAGTCTGAATCAGGTCGTGACGCGGTGAGATGCCGCTAAAGAGCCTGGGCCGCATGAACATCGCGATGCCCGCGTGGTCGAGGATGCGCGAGCCGACCGCCTCGTTGACGGCCACCAGATCGACGCCCCAGTCCTCGAGGATACGGCGCGGACCGACGCCCGAGCGCATCAGCAGGTGCGGCGAGTTGATGGCGCCGGCTGCGACCACGATCTGGTCGGCATCGATGGTCGAGCGCTCACCGTCGCGCTCGATCTCGGCGCCCGTCGCGCGCCTGCCGTCGAAGAGGAGGCGGTGAACGAAGGTCTCCGGCCAGATTTCGAGGTTCTCGCGGGCCCGGACATCCGCGGTCAGGTACGCCTCCGCCGCGCTGATGCGGCGGCCACCGACCTTGTTCATCGCGTGCGCACCGGTGCCGACCGAGCCAGGTTCGTTGGTGTCGGCGCACTCGGGGTGGCCGAGCTCCTTGCAGGCCTCGACGAATGCGGCCTCCCAGGGTGTCCACTCGTCCTCGGGGTGGCGGCGAATCGGCATCGGGCCGTCGTCGCCGTGCCATTCGGCGTCCGGGAAGTCGAGGTCGCGCTCCATGCGCTTGAAGGCACGCAAGCAGTCGGACCACTCCCAGCCGTCGAGCTCCCATTCGGCGTAGTCTTCGGGCTGGCCGCGGATGGCGATGCAGGTGTTGACCGCGGACGAGCCCCCGACGACTCGACCGCGCGGCATGGGGAGCTTCCATTGCTTGCTGTTTGGGCGGTGCTCGTAGCCCCAGTCGTGGGCGTGAAACGAGTTGCGGCCGCCTCGGCGTAGATCTTCGGGTAAGCGCTCGGATGGCGGGTAGTCCGGCCCGGCCTCGACGAGGATGACGCGTCGCTTGCCGGCTGCGCTCGCTCGATTGGCGAGCACGCAGCCCGCCGATCCGGCCCCGACGATCAGAAGTGTATCCGATTCTCTGCTGCTCATATCACCGCGCTCGAAGATGAAGATCGATGGCTCCCGTGCGGGTTGCACCGCGTCTCAGAGAAGCTACAAACCACGCTGCATTTCTCCAAGCGCCACCGGCCCGCCCTTCACACCCGTGAGAACCCCGTCGCGTGCGCTCGAACGGATCGGGTTTGCTTTGTCGGAGGTGTTGTGTTAGAAGGCAAATACTGGTTGGAAAATCCAGCCGCATTGCATCTCGAGGAAAGCCTGATATTTGGTTTCCGATTTTTGTGAAGCGCGTCCGTCGAGCTTGGAACGTAGTACCTTCCTGCCTTCGAACACCTGCTAGATCAAGATTGGTCAGTTCCAAACGAGCTGGCACGTCCAAGAGAGCCGATCATTCGATGGATTCGGATGTTCGTATTTGACGCTCTGTTCTGCCTCCGTACGGACAATGGGCAGGGATTAATAGCATCGAGTACACCAGGACAAATAGCATGTCGAACAAAGTTCAAGGCAAAGTGAAGTGGTTCAACGAAGACAAAGGATACGGCTTTATCGAGCGCCATGATGGCGGCGATGATGTCTTCCTTCATTACAGCGCCCTCGGTCAGTCTGGCTTCAAGACCATCGCTGAAGACGCCGAAGTCGAATTCGACGTCGAGATGGGACCGAAAGGCCCGAAGGCTGCAAACGTGGTTCAGCTCTGAACCCGATGAAGGCCTGAAATCGGTTGTCGCCCGGTCGTCGAATTTCGACGGCCAGTGACGCCGCAGGAAACCCCGACCATCTTTTGTGAGGTGGTCGGGGTTTTTTATTTCATATGACGTGCAGTTGGATCGACAAACGCAGCGAGACGCGCGACACTTGGGGCAATCATCATCATCACGATTGCCCGAGTCCGAGGAGTCCTGTCAGATGGCAGACACGTCCGAGAACGCGCGCGTCGGCGAGCCGCTGGCCTGGCACGTCGAGATCGAGTCGAGTTCTGATCGAGGCGCGTTGGAATTGTCGGATGGGGAGGCGGCGGCGACCTTCACCTGGAAGCGAAACCCGCGCCAGCATGGTGCCGTGCTGCCCCGCTGGGGCGGGCACCTCTTTGCCGAGGACGGTGCGGCCGGCCGGGCCTTTGTCGAGCGAATCGCCCGGTGGCTCGGTGTGTCTGTGCCCGCCTCGCCCGGGACTCCCGGCGTGCCGTCCGGCCTGCACTATTCGGTCGAGCAGTTCTCAGGGCACGACGGGAGCAAGGTCTACCGCGTATCGACCGGGGAGTCTCGTCGGCTCTCTGTGATTCTTCGTATCGAGGAGGACCGCGAGCGCGCCGAGATGGTCGCGACCGAGGCAACTCGCAGCCGCGAGCTCGTCGATGCGCTCGCGGTAGCGCTCCGCGATGGTCCGCCGCGAGCCGCTTTGCCCGCCGGCTGGTCGGTCGACGACCCACCACTCGTCACCGACATTCACCGACTCTACCACGGGCAATATCTGAACTGCGTGAGCACGGACGCCGGCGTCGTAGGCTCCAGGCGCGAGGGGGAGCTATCGGGCGTCTATCGATGGGGCAGCCCCGGTGCTCCACGCGCCGCCGTCGCCACGCTAAAGGGAGTTGTCAGCGAGTTGGCCAGCATCGATTCACGAGATGACGTCGCGGCGGTCCTCGTTCGCCCCTCCAACTCGCGTGGCATCGGTACCTCGGACCCCGCTATTTTGATTCAGCTCGACATCGAGACCGGCGAGACGCGCACCATTCTGTCAGCCGGAGTCATCGACCCATTTGGTTCGGTTGCGTGGGCCCCAAACGGTCGTTTTCTGGCGGTCGAGTTGGCCGGGAAGCGCATCGGGATCGTGGATGTTTCGGCCGGGCGAGTCATCGAAAAAGTGCCGGTCGTCGGCGGCGAGCTTCTGAGGTGGGATCAGCGCGGCATCTGGGTGCGGGTACGCAAGCGAGACGCGTCGGGCTGGTTCGAGGCCCACCTTTGGAATCCCGAGACCAATGCGCTCGAAGCAGTCTCCCCGACGCGTTCGATGTCGCCGACCGGAGCATACGACGTGCGAAAGGAGCAGGGCGCACTTGTCATCAACGGTGCGAGCGGGGCCGAGCGGGCGCTCGAACACCCGGCAGAAGCTTCGATGGCCGCCAGGCCCGGCTTCCCGGGCTGCTGGATCGACGACTCGCGCATCATCCTCGAAGGCGAGGAGCCGATCGTCCTGGACGCCAGGTCCCTGTCGATGCGGTATCTATTGCCGCGCGGGCGAATCAGGAGGTTCTCGGTATCTGATGGACTCGTGATCTTTGCGCCTCGACAGGGAGAGCGCTGGTGCGGGCGGATGGAGCTGTGAGAATTCGCGAAAAGGGCACCGGGGGGATTGCGCAACGCTTACTTCGTGTCGGCCGTTTGGGGCGGTAGCGCGTCTCGGACAACCTGCGCGAGTTGCTCGAGGGTGTAGGGCTTGGGGGCGATTCCGACGAATCCGTATTCGGCCCAATTCGCGAGGACCGGGTCGTCGGTATAGCCCGTCGAGGCGACCACGCGCGCTGCCGGGGCCTTTTCGAGAAGTCGGGTGAGCGTCTCTCTTCCGCCCATGCCGCCGGGAATGGTCAGGTCGGTGATCACGAGCTCGAACGGTTCGCCCTCACGAGCGGCTTCGAGGTAGCGCTCGATGCCGGTCGAGCCGTCATCGACGCTGACGACCGAGTGGCCGAGCGTCTCGAGCATGCGGCTACACGCCCGCCGCACGGCGGGTTCATCATCGATCACGAGAATACGCGCTCGCTCGACAGGGGCCTCGTCGCCCGTACCATCCTCGACCTGAGTGTCGGATTTCCGTGCACGCACCCCGGTGCTAGCGGGCAGGTGGATGATAAACTCAGCCCCATCGGCCGATGATTCGACGCCGACGTGGCCGCCATGCTGATTTACAACCGAGTAGACGGTGGCCAATCCGAGCCCGCGGCCCTTTTCCTTCGAGCTAAAATAGGGTTCGAAGAGCCGGTCGATGTGCTCGGATGAGATGCCCGGGCCCTCGTCTCGCACGCACGCACGGATGTATCGACCCGGCGGTAGTTGGAGCTCATCAGAGGCCGTCAGAAACGTATTTTGCATTGAGATGTACAGATTGCCCGACTCCTGCATGGCCTCTCGGGCATTGACGGCGAGGTTCGAGAAGACTTGCTGGAGTTGACCCGGGTCGGCCTTGGTCGGCCACAGGTCGTCGTCGATGTCGAATAGCGGGCGGATATCACTTCCGCTGAGGTCGAAACGCACGACTCGTTCGACCAGGTCGTCCAGGGTAACGTGGTCTTTGACCGGGGCGCCGCCCTTGGCGAACGTCAGCAACTGTCCGGTCAGCCGCTTGGCGCGGTCCAGCGCGGCTTGCGCTTCCTCGAGTTCCCGATGAGCCGGATGGCCTTCCTCGAGTTCATCGGCCGCAAAGCTGACGCTGGCGAAAAAACCCATCAGTATGTTGTTGAAGTCATGGGCAATCCCGCCCGCTAGGCGCCCGAGACTCTCGAGCTTTTGCATCCGCTGGAGGTGCTTTTCGGTATTCCTCTGGGTCGTGACGTCCTGGAGCGCGCCGTGGATTCGCACGCACTCGCCGTCCTCGAACTCGGGTCTGCCCGTCGAGCGAATCCACTTTTTTGTCCCATCCGAGGTCTGGGTGAGGAAGTCGACCTGATACGGCTCACCCTGCTCGATGGTGCGCTGGAGGGCATGTTGAACGCGCTCGCCTCCTTCGATGATGTTCTCGAATCCGCGCTCGAGCGTGGCAGTGTATTCGTCGGGGCGTCCGAGGATGCGTCGGGCGTGAGCGGACATCCATATTTCGTCGTTGCGTACATCGAGTTCCCACCCTCCGATCTGTCCGAGCCTGCTGGTTCGATCGAGGACGTCTCGGCTGCGGCGCAGTTCGGCCTGGATGCGATGGCGCTCGCTGATGTCGCGGAAGCTCACGACCAGTCGATGACCGTCGTCCTCCGCAGCGCGAAACAGGCTCGCCGAGCATGAAATCGTCAGCGACGTGCCGTCGATCTGAGCGAGTTCGAAGACTTCGTCTTCGATAAGGGGGCGCTTTTCGGGGGTGTCGGATGGCTCGACCTCGAGCGTGATGTTCTCGAGGAACGGCAGGATCTCGGTGATGGAGCAGCCGGCCGCGTCGTCGAAGCGGCGCCCCGTGAGCTCCTCGGCAACGGCATTCATCCGCGTGATCTCCAGATCGACGTTCGTCGTCACCACGGCGTCGGCGATGGAGTCGAGGGTGAGTGCGAGGTCCTGCTCGTTCTCGCGGAGTGCCTGCTCACGGCGCTTTCGGTCGGTGATGTCCAGGTGCATGCCGGCGACCAAGGTTGGCGCGCCATCGTCGTCGCGCTCGATGACGCGACCGCGGTCGAGCAGCCAGATCCATCTGCCGCTCTTGTGTCGCATCCTGAACTCGGACTCGAAGAAGTCGGTCTCGCCCTGGAAGTGCGCCTGGATCTCGGCTTCGACGCGCGCGCCATCGTCGGGATGAGCGAGTTCCGCGATTGTCTCGAAGCTCACCGGCTCTAGCTCCTCGACCTCGTAGCCCAGGATTCGCGCCCAGTCTTTCGTGACAGTGGCCTCGTCGGTCTGCGGGTTCCACTCCCAGGCTCCAGCGCCTGTGCCCTGAACGATCGACGCCAGGCGCCGCTTCTCGGCGGCGAGTTGCGACTGGGCCCGCGCACGCTCGATGACGAGGCCAGTGACGTTGGAAAACGCGTCGAGCACGGCGATCTCGTAGTCGGACGGCGACGTCCTCTCGGGCGGATAAATCGCAAAGGTCGCCAAGAGATTTCCGCTGCCGTCGATGACAGGCGTCGACCAGCAGGCGACAAGGTCGTGTGCTTGCGCGATGTGGCGATAGTCCTCCCAGAGTGGATCGGTGCCGATGTCATCGACGATGATACGCTCGCGGGTGTGTGCGGCCGTGCCGCAGGAGCCGGCTTTAGGGCCGATCGGCGTCCCATCAATCGCGTCGACGTAGGCTCCAGGCAGGCTCGGTGCCGCGCCGTGGTGGACACAGCCGTCTTCGACGAGCAGTACCGAACATTTTGCGTCTTCGTCGAGGAGAGCCTCGACCTCGAGGCAGAGTACGTGAAGGACCTCAGTGAGATCGCTTCCGCGCGTGCTCTCCTCGAGTACGACGGCCTGGGCTTCGAAAAGCTCGGATCGCTCTAGAGGGCTCAGCGTAGGTGCGGAGTCAGACATCGAATCGTCGATTACCGTGGAGGTTGAGTTAGCCGACGCGCCCACCAGACCCCGACTCGGGATGACGATGGTGTGGCGGCTGCGGACTCAGCTTACCATATTCACCGCGGCGGTTTGACAAGCCTTTCCTACGGATGCCCCGCCTCGAGGCAGTTTTGTTCGAATCGAGCTGATCGCAATCTCGCATCACTCCGATGCCGGCTGTTCTTCGGCTTCATCGGGGTCTGTGACCGAGTTCTTGAGCTTGCTCGCCGCGCCCACGATGGGCATCAGCACGCCGCCGATAATAATGCCGAGAATGCCGTTCATCACCGTCGGGACGACGATTTCCAGCGGACCTGCAGCGAGGGCCACTTTATGGATGAGGTCTTCGATCGGGGGGATATTGTGGGCGAAGATACCGCCACCGACCAGGAACATGGCCGCCGTGCCCACGATGCCCAGGCCCTTCATGAAGATCGGTGCTGCCTCGAGAATCCACTCGCCGACGGCGTGCGTGGCCTGCGTCATGGCGCCTTCGCCCTCTTTCTGGGTGAGGGCCAGTCCGACGTCGTCGATCTTGACGATCCCGCCGACGAGGCCGTAGACCACCACGACCATGCCCAATGCGACCACGGACAGCACGCCGACTTGCACGCCGAGCGGCTCTTGGCCGACGACGCCGAGGGTGATGACGATGATCTCGGCCGACAAAATGAAGTCGGTACGGATCGCGCCTTTGATCTTTTTCTTTTCGAACTTCAGCACTTCCTCTTGAGACTTCGCCGCCGCTTTGCGCAGCGCGTCCTTCTGCTTTTTCTCATCGTCGTGGTGGAAGAGCTTGTGGAAGACCTTGTGGAAGCCCTCGTAACAGAGGAACGCGCCGCCGCACATCAGTAGCGGGATGATCAGCCAGTTGACGAAGGCGCTGATCAGCAGGGCTGCAGGGACGATGATGACTTTGTTGAGCAGCGCGCCCTTGGCGACCTTCCAGATGACCGGGAGCTCGCGCTTGGCCGAAATCCCGGTGACCTGCTCGGCGTTCAGGGCGAGGTCGTCGCCGAGCACGCCGGCAGTCTTCTTCGCTGCGACTTTGGTCATCACAGAGATGTCGTCGAGGAGAGTCGCGACATCGTCGATGAGGGTGAGTAAGCTGGTTCCAGCCATGTCGTCGTCCGTAAATCGATCGGAGCACGTCGTCGAATATTCGAGCGACTTCTGTATATATTGAAGCCTCCGAGGAAAAAAGCGCGCTTCGAATAAATCGCTCGACGCCATTTGCGGAACTCACATCGGCGGGGGTACGCTAGAGATATAAGTTACATTGGGAATCGGATGTACGATCCATGGCGCAGCGCACGACGCTCTTCCCCATCCTGAACCACCCGATGGTGGATCATTTCGTGCCCGAGAGACTTCGTGGTGCGGGGAGTCTCGAGGAGCAAAAGTCTCGCCTCTTGCCGTTCTTCATGTTGGCACTGGCGCTGTGGGGCCCGATCTTTGCGCCGGTCTTTTATCTCCAGGGGTCCACGGCGGGGGCCCTTTTTATGCTCGTGGGGACGGTGGTCATCGCACTGGGACCCTTCTTGCTGCGGTGGACCGGTTCGTTGAGGCTAGCGGGCAATTACCTGGCCGGCACCACATTCGTCACTCTGGTGGGCATGCTCGCGCTTTCCGGGGGGACCAACGTCTCGACGATGGCGTGGTGCGTGCTCGTACCGATCTTCGCAAACGTCTTTGTGGGCGTTCGATCGGCGTTGAGTTGGGGCGCTGCGCTGCTCGTCAGCTTTGGCGTGCTGTCGACCGTCGAGCATACCGACGCCGTGCAGCTCCCGGTGCTGATCCCTCCTGGAGACGATGTCGTCGCGTTGACGGGTACGACGGCGCTGATCTTCGTGGTCTGGTCGATCTTCTGGCTGAACGGCCGGCTTCAAGACTGGTCGTCACGGGCGGCCGAGCGGCGTGAAGCAGAGCTTCGAGCTACCCTGGAGGCCGTGCCGGACCCGATCTTGCGACTGGACGAAGATGGACACGTTCAGTTCTGGAATCAGGCATCCCTCGAGGCGTTCGAGACGCAGCCGGAGGAGCTCGAGGGAAGCCATATCGCCACGCTCATCGCCCGTGAGACGGGTACAAAGTCGATCGTACACGGCTCACGCGACCAGGAAGACGTGCCGATGGGCCAACGCCCCGACGGCAGTATCTTCCCGGCGCAGGTGGAAGTTCGCACCATCGAATCGGTGAGCGCACCGGGCCGTGTCGTGGTCGCCCGCGATATCACCGAGGAACTCGAAGCCGAGGAGGGCCTTCGCCGTGCTCGCGACAAGGCGGTGGCCGCCAGTCGCGCCAAGAGCGAATTTCTGGCCAATATCAGCCACGAGCTTCGCACCCCGCTCAATGCCGTCATCGGCTATTCCGAGTTGCTGATGGAGGATCTGGGCCGGTCGGATATCTCGTCTCAGCGCGCCGACCTGGAGCGTATCCACCAGTCCGCGCAGCACTTGCTGCTGCTGATCAACGACGTGCTCAGCCTCTCGAAGATCGAATCCGGCAAGATGGAGCCGCACTACGAGCGCTTCGAGCTACCCGATCTCATCGAAGAGGTCGGCCAGACGGTCCGTCCCCTGGCCGAAAAAGCGGGCAATAGCCTCAAAATGCGTGTGGGTAAGCGTGTGAGCACCGTCCGCTCCGATCCGATGCGCATCCGTCAGATCTTGCTGAATTTGCTCGGGAACGCATGCAAGTTCACCGAGGATGGACAGGTCGAGTTGCGCGCCTCTCTCGAGGGTGCCGGCGATGAGCGTAAGATGGTCCTCGAGGTCATCGACACCGGTATCGGCATGAGCGAAGGCGAGCTCGACCGCGTGTTCGACTCGTTTACGCAAGCCGACGGTTCGACGACTCGAAAGTACGGCGGCACGGGGCTCGGTCTGACGATCACCAGCCACCTGGTCGATATGCTTCGCGGAGAGATGAACGTCGACTCGAAGCCCGGAGTCGGTACGCGCTTTCGGATCTCTCTGCCCGCGGATTGAGTGGTTCGGGACGGTGTTGGGCTCACGGCCTGACAAAGCCGGCCTTGTCCAGTTCGTCGAGCAGGGCGGGGCGCGAGGCGTATTGCTCTCGGACGTCTTCGAGGACGTAGCTCCAGTAGTCGGCAGCATCAGCGCGCGCCAACTCGTCCTTGAGCTTCCGGAGGATCGCGCATGCTCGCCTGTAATGGCGTCGGCTGCGGCGGCCGATCCGGTAGTTCACCTGGCTCATTCGACACGAGATGATCAGCTCGGCGTGGCCCTCGTCCGCGGCTGCGATGAGGGCGTCGGCGCAGTGTCTGGCGCGGCGATGGTCCTCGAATTCGTACCAGCATGCGATCGCGTCATCGAGCCGGCCGTCACGCAGGGCGCCCTCGATCCAGATGTCTGGGAGAGCCTCGCGGACCGCGTCGTCGACCTCTTCGAGCACGTCGAGGTGGCCGACGTGTCGAGCGTACTTTCGAAGGGTGCGATAATCCTTGAGGTAGCCGGTCTTGACAAAGATGTCTCGGGCGAACGGCAGCGCCTCGATGCGGTCCTCATCGGGCAGCCGCTCGAGGAGCTCGGCCGCGGCTTTGCGGGCCTCCGAGGTGCGTATGGCGCCCTCGTCGCCGCGTTGCCAGCGCTCGAGGTCAGCACGAATCTGGTCCAGGCTGGCCTCCTCCTGGTCGCTCCACTGGTTCTTTCCGACGGGCAGGTCGGCGAAGGCTCGGTCTGCGCGTCGGTAGAGCGGGTCGCACTGCTCGGGCATCAGCGGACCCTCCCAGGCGTAGACTCCGCCCTCGTCGTAGTATGGCGGGAGATGATCGAGTGTTTCGCCGGCTCCGCCCTGGACGTCATGGGCGCCGAAGACCACGCGGCCAAAACCGTGCAGGAGCAGCGTGCCGGCGCACATCACGCAGGGCTCCAGGGTCGTGTAGCACGTCATCTCACCGGCTCTCGGCCAGAGCGCTTCGTCGACGTGGCGAATCGCCAGTATCTCGGCGTGATTGCCCGGGTTGTAGTTGGGTTCGAGCACCGCGCTATGACCTTCGGCGATGACGTCCCCATCGAGCGTGATAACGCAGCCGATGGGGAGGTTGCCCTCAGCCTCGGAAGCACGCGCGATCTCGAGGGCGCGGCGCATGAATTTTCGGTCGGTTCGCTTTGACATCGCGTCATAGTTGCCATCGCTGTCGGACCATTGCAACACGGGGACGTCTTACCAGCGAACTCGGACGTCGGCTCCTGTGGCTGTGAGTACGAGGTCGAACGCAGCCGCTTTGTCCTGCGGCGACTCGGCCGCGTCGTCGTCGCCGATCAGGAGCAGTGTGACGCCGGCGCCTGCGACAACCGCGCCGGCCCCGTAGAGGATGGCGGTTCGCGTTCGAGCTCGCCGGGCCTGCAGCTCGAGCTCGCTTACGCGCTGCGTGTCTGCGCTCTGTTGCGCGTCGAGTATCTCCTGGCCGCGGCGCACTGCGCTCACGTCCGAAAAGAAGCCGCCCGCGATGAGGGCGCTTCCAACACCGATCGCCGAGAATCCGGCATAGCGCTTCCAGGCGATGTCATCGCCGGATGTATCCGCGTCTACTCCGCGTTCCGGTCGCAGGCTGATCCTCTCGCGGACGGTCTCGCCGGCGAGTACCTCGACTTTTTGGCGCGCCGTGGCAAAGCCCTGCGCGGAAACGGTGACCTCACGAACGCCGACTTCGAGGTCCAATTTCTTCCCGCAGGCGTACGTCCTTCCCTCGATACGCACGTTCGCAGAAGTGGGCTCGCAATCCACGATGAGCGTTGCCCGTTGCTCGCAGGTGTCGAGCCCGTCGAGTCGCTGGCGCGCCTTCTCGATGATGCGATCCCCGCTGTCGTCACGGGCGAGGAGGTCGCGATACCGACGGCTGGCCTGTTCACATCGTCCCCACTTCTCATAGGCGGTCGCGATCGTCAGGACGATTCGAGGGTGGTCGATGATCGCACGTGCGCGCTCCAGGTCGGCGATCGCGTCCCGGTATTCACCTCGCTCGAGCAGCTCGCTGCCGGATTTGACATAGTCCTCGAAGGCCTGGATCTGCTCCGGTGAGGGCTTTTGCGCCGAGGTTGTCGACGGCAGCAGGATGCAGGACATCGCGATGAGCAGGCAGCCGGCGAGTCGTCGGAGCGTTGTGTTCTCGGGGGCGTCGTCGATCACGGCTTTACGGCTCCGGGAGGTATTTATCGAGTACGGCGTCGACGTTGTCGTCTTTCTCGGGCTTCGCCTCGCCTGCACCGGACTTCGCGCGTTCGGTCGCCGGCTTGCGGCGGCGCGTGGTGGTGTCTCGGGGCTTCGGCGTCGGTCTTTGCGGCTCCGACTCGGCGCGCGTCGGCTTTGGGGGCGTCGGTCCATCATCCGAGTCGTCTTCGACCGGCTCCAACTCGACCGTGATCTCGTCGCCCGGGTCTGCGGGCCAGTCGATGTTGGTCGGCTCAAAACCTTCGCGCTCGAAGCGAAGCGATTCGGGCGGGCTGTCCCGGCTGACCGTCAGCGTGAACTGGGTCTCGCCCAGTAGCTGTTCTCCATCGTAGACAGAGGCTCCGGCTGGATCGCTTCGGATCGTGACGGAATGTCGACTCTGAATAGAGGGCGCGGCTTTCGATTCGGGCTGCTCGGATCGAGCGATGGGAGACACGGCTTCGTCCGAGGTGGTCGATGATTCGGGTGCTGGGCTCGTGTTGTCAGATGCGAGGAGCCAATAAGCGCCTGCGCCGAGGACGAGGGCGACGACCGTCGCCACGACGAGAGCTCTCGGGTTGGTTAGCTGCGATGAGAAGTCGGCCCCCATGCCGGTTTCGGTTGTATCTCGCCGCGCGGGTTCGTGTTCTCGAGCGCTGTCGCTGCTGATCAGCGCAGTCTCACTCCGAGAGATCGCTGGATCGGCAGCATGCTCTCCACTGGCGTCGGGGTTCGGGGCCTCCGAGCGGTCCGAAGACCGAGGCGCCTGGTGATCGATATCGCTGCGTCGCGTGGGAGTGACGACGGTACTCGAGCGATCCGGGCCGCCGGTGTCGTAGACCAGCGTCTCGAGCAAATCCGAGGTGCTGAGTTCGCCGCTCGGCAATCGCTCCGAAGAGTCGTCTCTGTCCTCGAGTCGACGAAGCACGTCGAGCTCGCCGTCTCCATTGGCCACCTGCCGCAGGATGCTCGAGGTGGTGTCTCGGGGCGAGGCTGGCAGGTCATCTGGCCCGAGCACGAGGTCGCGTGGCGCGGTCTCGGCGGCCTCCGCAAACGCATCGAGGAATGCCGCCGCATCGGGGTAGCGATCTTCGGGGTGTTTCGCGGTCGCGCGTCTGAGCACGTCGCCCAGGTCCATGCGCGCGATGGTCTCCGGAATGCTGGCTTCCTTTTTGAGCTGCATCAGCAGCGATTGGGCGACCGTCTCTGCATCGAAGACGCGTCGGCCCATCATCATCTCGAGGATGATCAGGCCGGCCGAATAGACGTCCATGGCATAGGTCTCGGCTGCGCCGAGGAGCCGTTCTGGAGAGACGTACGACGCCGTGCCAGCGACCATCCCGGTCTTCGTGAGCGTGGTGCTCTCGTCCTCGACGAGCTTTGCGATGCCGAAGTCCAGCAGCTTGACGATCTCACGTCCCCGATTCGTTCGCGACAGGAAGATATTGCTGGGCTTGAGATCCCGATGCATGACCTCCAGGCTGTGAGCCTCCGCGAGGCCATCGAGAAATTCCACGCTGATGTCGATCGTGCGACCGAGGCTCAGCGGCCCTTCTCGGTCGAGCAGGTCCTGTAGCTCTTCGCCCTCGAGCAACTCCATGACCAGGTAAGCGATGCCGTCTTCTGTCGTCCCGAAGTCGTACACACGGGTGATATTCGGGTGGTTGAACAGGGTCGCGACGCGCGCCTCGCGTCTGAATCGTTGGGCGAAGTCCTCCTGCTCGGCTACATGTGCGTGCATCAGCTTGATCGCGACGTCCCGCTCCATCCCGATATGGTGGGCGCGCATGACGACACCCATGCCTCCGGATGCGACCTTGTTTTCGAGTCGATACGTCCCGTCGACGACAGATCCCGGGCTCGGCGTGCCGGTCTTGTTTCTGGTTGGCTTCGGATCGGTCAAATCGTCGCGTCCGTCTCGGGGACTGGTGCGTCACGGCGTGCGCCCAGGCGCCGCCGGAGCAAAGAAGTGCTGCGTTTTCGTACTGTCGAGGATGCCTGTGTACGAGAATCGTAGCAAGCCCGACCGATGGTGGCAAAATCCCGCGCCGTCAAAACTACGGTGTCGGGCACGATACCGGCGAGGGCGTGTCCGCGGATGCAGCCCCGGAGGCGCCAGATGGGCTGCCCCAGCAGTAGGCCTCTTCCTGGTCCGTCAGCAGGCACGTGCCCAGGACTCCCGCTTCCAGATCGGTGATGCTTCGTTCTGCGAGATCGAAGTCGACGGAGTCGGGGGTCGCGCTGCCGGTCGCGCCAGTGCCGAGCGCGACACCGTCGTCGCCCAGGTTGCCCCAGCACTCGAGCGGACCCTCGCCGCCGGTCGCACACGCGTGATAGGTGCCGGTTGCGACCATGTCGGTGGCCACGGACGTCTCCACGAGCGTGGGCGTGAGGAGCCGGGTGTCGCTATCGGTGCCTGTCTGACCCTCGGCGTCGCGGCCCCAGCAGTAGAGCTCGTCGCGGTCGGTGATGCCGCAGGTGAACTCGTCCCCGGCTCGGAGCCGCAACCATGATGCACCGCCTGGGGCGGCGATTTCGACGGGGGCTTCGGGGCTCTCGGTCGTTCCGTTTCCGAGCTGTCCGAACGCGTTGTCCCCCCAACAATAGGCAATGCCGGAGTCCATGGTGGCGCACGCGTGTCTGATTCCGATCGACACGGAACTGGCGGTTCCGCCGAGCTCGACGCGTAGGGGCTCGGTGGACGGTGTCATGGTGCCATCACCGAGCTGTCCGCTCTGATTGTTGCCCCAGCAATATACCCGTCGGTCCTCCGAGAGCCCGCACAGCGTCAGTCCGCCGAGCGACAACGCCGCGAACCGGATCGTCTGGTCGTCGACGGTCGTCGGCACGCGTGTCGGGACATCCACCGATCCGGCGCCACCGGCGTCGGCTCCGAATTGCTCGACGGATTGTCCCCAGCAATACACCGCTCCGTCGAAGGTAAGCCCGCAGGTCTGCCGCCCGAAGTTCGGGTTCGCGGCGATCGAGCCGAACTCGGCCTGGGTTTCGACTCGCACCGGTCTGCGTTCGCGCTCGGAGGTGAAGCCCGCCCCGAGCTCTCCCTGTGTGTTCGTCCCCCAGCAGAAAGCATCGCCGTTAGTGGCCGTCCCGCACGCGTAGCCGTGGCCCGCTGCAATGCTGGCCAGGTGAAGCGGATTCTCGTCGATCTCGCCGTCGCAGTCGTTGTCGGTGCCGTCGCAGATCTCGCGGCCTTCATTGGTAGGCTGGCAGTCGGCCGCATCCGGCGAGGCGTCTGCGGTGGTGTCCACACAGACCGGCCGGTCGAAGAAGATCCCACCGCTGGTGATACACCGTTGACTCGTCGGGCAGTCTTCATCGCTCTGGCAGTCGCCGGAGCTCGACGAGCCGCAGGCAGTGACGAGCATCGCTGCGCTCAACAGGACTATGGTGGCCACGGAACGTCTGCAGACCCGAAGTCGGTGTCGCATTGCACGTCGAAATGGGTGGGAAGTCAGAGCCATACATCGTATCGCGGTGTGGGCGCAGAACCGAGGTGCTAGCCTACTGTATCAGTGTCTCGTTTCCATCATGATACGAGGCCGGGAGGTAGACAAGGCGGAATGCTCGAGCTCAGCGGGATCGCCCGGTGCGAGCGCGAACCGCACGTCGTCCAAGCTTCGCGGCTCGACGGGATTGTGTAGGGCGGCCTTTTCATTCATCATGGGGATATTCGATCACAGACACGACGAGATGACGAGGATGTCGGCCATGATTGTGAGAACGTCTTTTTTGGCTTTGTTTGTCACGATTTCCTTTGGGTTGGCTGGATGTACGGGAACGGATCCGACGGTGACCGGAGGCGGCTTCGATGTCGGGGAGGACGTCTCGACCGACGGGGCCGATTCGACCGACTCCGGCGACGATGCCAGCGTCGATCCCTGTGAGGACGTCGACTGTGGAGGACACGGCACCTGTTTCGAGCGAAGCGGGGCGGAACCGGAGTGCGTCTGCGATAGCGGATACCGACCGGAGGGCCTGGACTGCGTCGAGCTCGACCCCGACGCGCCGTGTGACGGCGTCACCTGCTCGGGGAATGGCGCATGCGTGGTCGAGAACGATGCGCCGCGATGCGAGTGCGAAGAGGGGTTCGAGTCCGGCGGGGAGCTGACCTGTGTGGCCATCGACCCCTGCGAGGGAGAGAACTGCTCGGGGCACGGCACCTGCGTGGTCTCGAGTGGAATTGCGCGCTGCCAGTGCGACGATCGGTATGAGTCGGGCGGTCTGGCGTGCACCCCCGAAGACGCCGACGGAGATGGTGAGGACTTCACCGTCGACTGTGACGACAACGATGCGGATATCAACTCCTCGGCGACCGAGGTCTGTGACGGCGTCGACAATAATTGTGACGGTCAGATCGACGAGGGCGAGGTATGCGGCATCTGGGTGCTCGAGCCTCGCTCGTCGCAATGGGATGCATACGCCATGGATCCGGCCGCGAGCGGAAACGCGCCCACCTCGACGATTCGCGCCGCGTGGGACATCGAGAGTCTGGACATCGCGTTTGTGCTGACCGATGCCGGCTACCATATCCTGCGCATCAGCTCGCTGTCCTGGCAGAGCCAGAAGCCCCTCTCCGACCTCGGCCCGGATCTGGGTGAAGCCACCGGGCCGGGGACCTCGGCCGTCTCGGTGCCGAATGATCACGCCGGTGGCGATGGGAACAACGAGAGCGTGACGCTCTCGTCGATGAGCGGGAGCGACAAGCTCGTCTGGCAATTCGAGTATAATACCAACACCCAGACACACGTGGCCATCACCGATGGGCTCTACGGAGACTCCCACACCTGGGACGACCCGCTCGCACCGACCCCGTCCGAGATTCGAGCATCGTGGTTGGATGTCGACAACTCGCGCGGATGGATGGACGCGGACCCGTCGGATTATTGCGATACCCAGACCACGACCGCCAATCCCTACAGCGGAAGGATCACATCGACGCAGTTTTACATGACCGAGCTCGGGTCATGCTTCGTGTTCACCCATGAGATGGCGTTGGGTCAGGCGCCTATCTCGCAGCCTGCCAACCCGCCGCCCTTCGACGAGGTCGGCGCGGCGTTCTGGCATCAGGGCGCGCTGTATATGTTCCGGGGAAACTGATGGCTCGGCACCCACAATCTAACCGATACGATGGCGAGGACCTGACCGATGACACTCCGTACATGCGTACAATATTTGTTCGTCGTCTCGATGGTCGGTTGGGTCGGCTGTACGGGGACTGACCCCACGGTCGTCGGGGGTGAGTCGGATGCGGAAGTCGACGTCTCGACCGACTCGACCGACTCGAATGACGCGGGAGGCGATGATAGCGGCGTCGACCCCTGTGAGGACGTCGACTGTGGAGGACACGGCACCTGTTTCGAGCGAAGCGGGGCGGAACCGGAGTGCGTCTGCGAGAGCGGCTATCGCCCGGAGGGCCTGGACTGCGTGGAGCTCGACCCCGACGCGCCGTGTGACGGCGTCACTTGCTCGGGGAATGGCACATGCGTCGTCGAGAGCGATGCGCCGCGGTGCGAGTGCGACGAGGGGTTCGAGTCCGGCGGGGAGCTGACCTGTGTGGCCATCGACCCCTGCGAGGGAGAGAACTGCTCGGGGCACGGCACCTGCGTGGTCTCGAGTGGAATTGCGCGCTGCCAGTGCGACGATCGGTATGAGTCGGGCGGTCTGGCGTGCACCCCCGAAGACGCCGACGGAGATGGTGAGGACTTCACCGTCGACTGTGACGACAACGATGCGGATATCAACTCCTCGGCGACCGAGGTCTGTGACGGCGTCGACAATAATTGTGACGGTCAGATCGACGAGGGCGAGGTATGCGGCATCTGGGTGCTCGAGCCTCGCTCGTCGCAATGGGATGCATACGCCATGGATCCGGCCGCGAGCGGAAACGCGCCCACCTCGACGATTCGCGCCGCGTGGGACATCGAGAGTCTGGACATCGCGTTTGTGCTGACCGATACCGGCTACCATATCCTGCGCATCAGCTCGCTGTCCTGGCAGAGCCAGAAGCCCCTCTCCGACCTCGGCTCGAACCTCGGTGAAGCCACCGGGCCGGCGACCTCGGCGAGCTCGGTGCCCAAAGACCATGTCGGCGGCGACGGGGTCAACGAAGGCATCACCATCGAATCGATGAGCGGGTCCGACAAGCTCATCTGGCAATTCGAATTCAATACGAACACCCGTACGCACTCGCCGAAGCCAGATGGCTTGTACGGGGAGCCTCACACGTGGGACGACCCGCTCGCGCCGACACCCTCCGAGATTCGCGCGACGTGGCTGGACGTCGAAAACTCGCGGGGCTGGATGGACGCGGATCCATCGAATTGGTGTGACACCACGGTTACCAGCGTCGACCCCTACAGCGCGAAGATCACGGACGCCGAATTCTACATGACCGAGGTGGGGATCTGCTTCGTGTACACGCACAAGATGGATCTGGGTCAGGCGCCCATCTCGCAGCCCGCTGACCCGCCGCCCTTCGACGAGGTCGGCGCGGCGTTCTGGCATCAGGGCGCGCTGTATATGCTGCGCGGGGATTGAAGTAGCCTGTCGCTGTCGATGCATTGCTATTTTCCTCCGTGGAGGCCAAGTTGTGGTCGTATTTGATAGACCATGTCCTACTTCGACGGAGAGACGATGAGCCTCAAAGGAAAGACTGTATTTATCACCGGTGGAAGCCGAGGTATCGGCAAGGCCATTGGGCTTCGCTGCGCAGCCGACGGCGCGAACGTGGTGATCGGCGCGAAGACGACCGAACCGCACCCGAAGCTCCCCGGCACCATCTACACGGCGGCCGAGGAATTCGAGGAGGCGGGCGGAAACGCGCTCCCGCTCAAGGTCGATATTCGTTACGAGGAGATGGTGCAGGACGCGGTCGACAAGACGGTCGAGGAGTTCGGCGGCATCGATATCGTGGTCAACAATGCCAGCGCCATCATGCTGACGGACACGCTGAGCACGCCGATGAAGCGCTTCGACCTTATGCACCAGGTCAATGTGCGCGGCACCTTCATGACCTCAAAGTTGTGCCTTCCACATCTTCTCGAGTCGGAAAATGCCCACATTCTCAACCTCTCGCCGCCGCTGAATATGGAAGAGAAGTGGTTCAAGAACCACGTGGCTTACACCATGTCCAAATACGGAATGAGCATGTGCGTGCTCGGGATGGCCGGCGAGTTTCGCGACCGCGGCGTCGGCGTCAACGCGCTGTGGCCGAAGACGACCATCGCGACCGCGGCGGTCAAGAACGTCGTGGGCGGTGATGATATGATGCAGTCCAGCCGCAAGCCCGAGATCATGGCCGATGCTGCACACGCAATCCTCACCCGGGATAGTTCGGAATGCACCGGGAACTTCTTCGTCGACGAAGAGGTGTTGCGAGGGGAGGGCGTCGAGGACTTCGACCAGTACGCCGTCGATCCGTCACGCGAGCTGACGCCGGATTTCTTCCTGTAATGCGCGCGGTATGACGCGAAAAAGCCGGCTGTCCGTCAGGGCAGCCGGCTTTTTTGGTGTCGGGGTCCGTCACGGTGCCAGCGGATCGGTGCCGTTCGCGACTTCATCCCCGTCGTTCGTCCCGTCGCCGTCGGTGTCGGCGAGGTACGGGTCGGTGCCGTGGGCACTGAACTCGTCCAGGATGCCGATGAGTCCGTCGCCATCCGGGTCGGTCGACTCCTCTTGAATTCGGATATCGTCGATGTAGGCGCCGTCGCTGCTGCGGCCCCCGTTGGCCAGTAATCCGAATCGAATCCAGATGGTCGACTCCGTGTAGAATTCCAGCGGGACGGCGACGAATGTAAACGGCGTGAGGTTGTCCCAGATCGGGCGGCCAAATTGCTGATTGATGAACTGAGGCGTCCCGACGTTGAAGGTGGTCCACTCACCGCTGCTATTGAGAAATTCGACGGTTACTCCGTGTGGCTCGTACAGCCCATTCCTCATCCACAGCCGGAAGGATAATGTGGGATCGGTCGTACCGCTCAAGTCGACGGCCGGCATGTACAGGTACTCTCTGACGTTCGGCGTGTAGTTGCCTCCGAGATTAGTCGCCCAGACCCTGCCGCCTGTGTAGCCCGAGCCGGGACCGGAGGCCGGCGCCCCGTACTCCCACTGGTTTGTATCGGTGGCGAGCCCGCCGTCGTCGGTCCCCTCGAATGTCTCCTCGAAGGGCGCGGTAAGGGTGCGCGCGCCGAGAAAGTCAGCCGGGTTGAGCGGCGAGGTCTGGTCGATATTGAGCTCCTGGCCATCGTCTGGCCCATCGCCGTCGGTGTCGGCGAAAAACGGGCGAGTTCCGTGGCTCGTGTACTCCGAGATCACGCCCGGGAGGCCATCGCCGTCGGGGTCGGAGGCCTCTTCGTGCACGCTGATTTCGTCGATGTAGGTGCCAGCGGACGTGCGGCCTCTGGTTGCATAGAAGCCGATGCGAAGCTCGATGGCGTCTCCGATATACGGCTTCAGCGAGGCTGCCGTGAGTACGTAGGGCGAGCCGGGATCGGAGCCGAGCGCGGCGATGTTATTCCACACTGGACGGCCGGCATAATTCTGGTTGTAGGGGCGTATGTCGATCTGGACAGGCGTCCATTCGT
>JBNJFZ010000063.1:24991-27443 GCA_051747295.1 Myxococcota bacterium | reverse complement strand
GATCGCGTTCGAATAGAACCAGTTGGCGCTTACGGTGTGCTCGTCAGCCACGAAGCAGCGAATCCCTTCGGCCTCGAGGCGCGTGCGCATCAGATGGCCCTCGATGGGCTCGCTACACGCTGCGACAGTAATCAACTTGTTGGACACCCGAATCCTTCGCGTATCGAAGAGTCAGTACAATTCGCTCGCCCCTATAATGCGGGACGACGCCTCGGGATTCCAGAGTCGGTTCGGCAGTTTGGAGCAGAGCTCCCAGATCTCTGACATCGATGTCAGAGATCCCTCAGCTTTTCGTGACGCGGTGCGTTATCCGCGCGTCGCCGCTTCCCATGCCTGGCGCAGGATATCGATGAGACCATCGCGTTCGGCCGACTGCGGGTTGACCACGACGGTGCGCCCGCGATCGTAGGAAGCGTAGATGAGTTCATCACCGCAAAAGACTCGTACATCGCTGTGTTTTCCCTCCTCAGACAGACGCGTGACGTGCGCCAAAAGCCGCTGGGGGCTACGTGTGACCATTTCCAGTGTCGATTTTGATGTCATCGTCATCACCTCTTTCGATCTCGTTGACTGAGTGAACGCGCCGACCGTCGAAACGATCTAAACGACTCGGTCGATCTATCGTTCGCAACGGGAGATCTTCCAGTGCGTGGACGATAAATAAGCAAGTATCGTTCCGGCTGGTTTCTTTTTCTCGAGGTGGCCGGTCGAGGTGTGGATGGACACTGCGTTTCTCACGGGAAACACCAGATAGATTGACCTTTGGCGGGATATGACCACGCTTAAAGCGAATCGACAGCAGAGCGCATGAATGCGCCTAACTTAATGAGTAGAAAACGGAGAATCACATGAACAAGAATATCTCGAAGCTTCTAGTCGGACTCATCGTCGCAGCCGGGCTTTTCTTCGGCGCCTCCAGCACGGTCCTCGCCCAGGAGAAGATGAAGGTCGACCCCGTACACTCGAATGTCCTGTTCCGCGTCAAGCACATGGACGTGGGCTACTTCTTCGGCCACTTCACCGGTGAATCCGGCACGGTGACCTTCGATGCGGAGAATCCGGAGAATAGCAAGATCAGCCTCAACGTCCCGATCGACAGCGTTCAGACGTTCAACGAAAAGCGCGACAATCACCTGAAGGGCTCGGACTTTTTCGACGCCAAGCAGTTCCCCGAGATGAAGTTCGAGAGCACGAAGTGGGAGAAGCGCGGCGACGGCACCTATGAGGTCACCGGCGAGCTCACCATGCACGGCGAGACGAAGACAGTTTCGCCGATCGTACAGATGACCGGTTCCGGAAACGACGGTCAGGGCAATTTCCGCCGTGGATTCATCACGACCTTCAACATCAAGCGTAGCGACTTCGGCATCGACTATATGCCCAAGGTCGTCAGCGACCGCGTCAAGCTCATCATCACCGTCGAAGGTGTGATGAAGGCCGACAAGTAACCCGCGAATCGATGCAGTATTCGAGGCCTCGGTTCGCGCGTCGAGCCGGGGCCTCGCGCATTCAAGACCCCTCAAACCACGGAGCGAGACATGAATCTCGTCACCGCAGTACTGATTTATGGCGTGCTATTGCCGCTTGTAGCGGGTGGCCTGACCCTGGTTCTCGGCTGGAAACCCTGGCGTCGCGACAGGGAGTCTGCGCGCCCGGTATGGGTTGCTGGCCTCGCCCTGGGAGCGGCGTACCTGACGGGACACGTCGGTGTCGCACACACGCCCGACAGCCTCATCCCGACGAACGCACTGCACTGGATGATTCCGCTCTCGCTGGCGGCCGTGCTCGTCTCGCTGGTGGAGCCGCCGACCTGGCAGAAGCCCGCGGTACGCTGGATTCTACGTGCGGTCCTGCTCGCCGTGGGGGCGCGCCTGGTCATCGGCTTCATGTTCGACGGCTGGTCGACGATGCAAGGCGTGGCGGCAATTGCATGCGTGACCGCCCTGGGGCTCGCGCTGATCTTCACGCTCGAGCGCATCGGTGAGCGCAATCCCGGTGCGACGTTGCCCATCGCGATGATGCTCACCGGCAGCATCACCGCCGGTCTGCTCGCCGACGGAGGAACGGCGAAGGTCGCTCAATTGATCGGCGCGATGGTGACGGTCACAGGCGTGGCCATGGTCGTCTCGTGGTGGAAGAGCGACTTCAACTTCGCGCGCGGTGGTGCGACGGTCTTCGGCATCGTATTGGTACTGCTGGCGACACACGGCTATTTCGGCATGTCAAACGCGCCAGCACTCAGCGAGTTTCCAAATAATCCGCACTTCATGGCGCTGATAGCGACACTCCTGGCGCCGCATCTGTTGTGGATCGGCGAGCTCGACGCCATCGCAAAGCTCGGCGGATGGAAGGCGACGACCGCTCGCCTGCTGATCGTGGCCATGGCCCTGGGAGGCGCGGCGAGCCTCTCTCGCTTGATCGCGCCGCCCGTCGAAGAGAGCAATGATAATGT
>JBNJFZ010000063.1:15211-24891 GCA_051747295.1 Myxococcota bacterium | reverse complement strand
GACGACCGCTCGCCTGCTGATCGTGGCCATGGCCCTGGGAGGCGCGGCGAGCCTCTCTCGCTTGATCGCGCCGCCCGTCGAAGAGAGCAATGATAATGTGCTCGAGGGGATCGACTACGGATACTGAGTGATCAACCTTTAGCAGGAGAGCGCGACGATGCCAGTACACAACTCCGATATCGCGGCGGCATTTCGAGAGATCGCCGATTTGCTGGAGCTACAGGACGCCAACGAGTTTCGGGTGCGGGCCTATCGCGACGCCGCGCGCACGATCGATGGGCTCTCCGGCAAGCTGACCGACATGGTTGAGGACGGCGAGGACCTGACCGAGCTCGACAATATCGGGGAGAGCACCGCAGAGAAAATCGAAGAATACATCGAGACCGGCGCGATCGAGCAGCTCGACGAGCTGCGCTCCGAGATCCCCACCGGACTGCGCGAGGTCATGCAGGTCGAGGGCCTCGGCCCCAAGCGGACCAGGGAGCTCTACGATGAACTCGGGATCGAGAACCTCGATGACCTCGAGCAGGCTGCCGAGGACGGCGAGATCGCCGATATTTCGGGTTTCGGCGAGAAAACCGAGGAGAATATCGAAGAAGGCGTCGACCGAGCACGCGAGACCACTTCGCGTACGCCACTCCCGACTGCAGAAGAACTCTCCGAGCCCCTGGTGCGTCTGCTAGGCGATATCGATGGGGTCGACCGCGTGAGCGTGGCCGGCAGCTTTCGGCGCAGAAAAGAGACCGTTGGGGACCTCGATATCCTGGTGACCTGTGACGACTCCGAGCGCGTCATGGACGCATTCGTCGACTACGAGGACGTCGTCGATGTGGTCTCGCGGGGGGATACGCGCTCGACGGTCGTGCTCGAGAACGACTTCCACGTCGATCTGCGCGTCGTCAAAGACGCCAGCTACGGCGCGGCGATGCATTACTTCACCGGCTCCAAAGAACACAACGTCGCCTGCCGTCAACTCGGTGTCGAGCGAGACCTCAAGATCAACGAGTACGGGATCTTCGACCAGGACGACGAGCGCATCGGCGGCGAAAAAGAGCAGGATATCTACGACGTGCTCGAGATGGACTACGTCGCGCCCGAGCTGCGCGAGGACCGCGGTGAGCTCGACGCCGCCCGGGAAGGCGCTCTGCCGGAGCTGATCGAGCTCGACGACATTCGAGGCGACCTGCACTGCCATACCGGCGCCACCGACGGCCGCCACAGCTTACGTGACATGGTCGAAGCCGCCGTCGAGATGGGGCACGATTACCTGGCGATCACCGACCACTCCAAATCCATGACGGTGGCGGCCGGGCTCGACGCCGACGATCTTCGCAAGCAATTCGAGGCCATCGATGAGGTCAACGACGCATTCGAGGGCATCGAGGTGCTGAAGGGATGCGAGGTCGATATCCTCGAGGACGGATCGCTGGACCTGGACGACGATATCCTCGACGAACTCGACATCGTCGTATGTTCGGTTCACTCGAAGATGAATCTGGGCGGGGACGAGCAGACCGAACGCATCATTCGGGCTATCGAGCATCCGCTGTGTCACATCATCGGTCATCCGTCCGGGAGGCTCATCGGACAGCGCGAGGCGTACGACGTGGATATCGAGGCAATTATCGAGGCCGCCGCCGAAAACGACGTCGCGCTCGAGCTCAACGCCCAGCCCGAGCGCCTCGACCTCGACGACCGCTACTGCAAGCAGGCGAAGGAGGCCGGCGTGAGGATCGTGATCTCGACGGATGCCCACGCCCAATCGGATTTTCGAAATATCAAGTACGGCGTCTACCAGGCGCGTCGGGGGTGGCTGGAGGCCGGCGACGTGCTCAATACGATGTCGACTTCTGATCTGCTCGAGTGGCTGGAGTGACCCATTCAGCGTGAATATCGAGGCAGGTATGAAATCGCCGTCTGAGGCGGTTTCTAGCGAGGGACCCAGCGTAGAAATGGCGTCAGAGGCCGATCGAGGTGTCTGGCTCGACCAGATCGCCGTCTGAGGCGGTTTCTAGCGAGGGACCCAGCGTAGAAACGGCGTCAGAGGCCGATTTCTCGCCCGGGATTTGGCTGCAGCCGAGGACGTGGCTGGTCGTCACAACTCGTCTGTTTTCGGTGGATATGTTAGGTCACGTCACGCTTGATTTCTGTGTGTAGATTGGACCGTTCGAGGCAAGCCGATGGCAGAAGACAACCCGTATAAACGTGACCCCGAACTCGATTTCGAGGACGTCGACGAATTGAGCGAAGACGACGCCAGAGAGCAGGTCGAGCAACTGCGCGAGGCGCTCGAGCACCATGATTATTGCTATTATGTGAAAGCCTCGCCGGTTATCTCGGACAGGGCGTACGACGAGCTTTTTCGGCGTCTACAGGCGCTCGAAGACGCGTTCCCGGAGCTCCAGAGCGCCGATTCACCGACTCAGCGGGTCGGGGCGGAGCCGATGGACTCGCTCGAGCGGGTCGAGCACGTGACGACGATGCTCAGCCTGGATGCAGCGTTCGAGGAGGAAGAAATCGCCTCGTTCGACGACTTCATTCGCCGAAACCTCAACGGAGACCAGGTCTGTTACGTCTGTGAGCCCAAATTCGACGGGATGTCCATCGAGATCATCTACGAGGATGGGGTTTTCTCGCGCGCAGCCACTCGCGGGAATGGACGACAGGGCGAAGACGTCACCGAAAATGTTCGTACGATCCGATCGGTGCCGTTGCACCTCAGAGATGGAGCCGACGTACCGTCCACGTTGGCGATACGCGGCGAGATCTACATGCCCATCTCGGGCTTCCAGGAGATGAACAAAAGGCGGATCGAACGCGGAGACGATCCGTTCGCAAACCCCAGAAATGCAGCTGCCGGGGCGGTGCGACTGCTCGATCCACAGATCGTCGCCGAGCGCCCGCTGGAGGCGTATTTCTACGATATCCTCGCCATCGAGGGTGTCAGCTTCGACAGCCACTGGGAGGCACTGCAGACGTTTCCCAAGTGGGGGCTGCGCACCGACGAGCACACCGCACGGACCGAGACGCTCGAGGATGTGCACGCTTTTCGCCAGAAGCTCGGCGACCAGCGAGACGACCTCGACTACGAGATCGACGGCGTGGTCATCAAGGTCGACGACTTCGGCCAGCGCGAGGAGCTGGGCGTGCGCTCCCGGAGCCCGCGATGGGCGATCGCCTGGAAATACGAGCCGCAAAAAGAGGTCACGACGCTCCAGGATATCGCCGTACAGGTCGGCCGCACCGGCAAGCTCACGCCGGTCGCGATGCTCAAGCCCGTCGAGGTCGCCGGGGTGACCGTCAGCCGCGCGACGCTCCATAATATCGAGGAACTCCACGGCAAGGACGTACGCGTCGGCGATCTGGTGCGCATTCAGCGCGCGGGCGACGTCATCCCCGAGGTCGTCGGCCGCGCCGAGGACGACGATACCCCCGACGAGGAGCGCGCCGAGCCGTTCGAGATGCCCGGCGAGTGTCCCGTGTGCGGTGGGGAAGTCGTCCGCGAGGGCCCAAACCACTACTGCAACAACGGCCTGGCGTGCCCCGCGCAGCTCAAGCGCCACGTCGAGCACTTCGCGTCCCGCGACGGCATGGATATCGACGGGCTCGGCGAAGAAACCGTCAAACAGCTGGTCGACCGCGAGATGGTCGAAGACCTCGCCGATCTCTTCGTGATCGACGTCGACGAGTTCGAGGACCTCGACGGATTCGCCGAGAAGTCTGCGCGCAAGCTGCACGACTCCATTCAGGGCTCGAAGGACATGCCCGTCGACCGCTTCGTCTACGCGCTCGGCATCCGCCACGTCGGCACCCACGTCGCCACGCTCATCGCCCGCGAGTTCGGCGACCTGCAGTCCATCCGCGAGGCGACCAAAGCTCAGCTGCTCGACATCAAAGGGGTCGGCGAGGAAATTGCCGAGAGCGTCGTCGAGTTCTTCGCAGAGGAGCACAACCAGCAGGTCCTGGACGAGATGCTCGACGAAGGCGTCGCGCCCGAACCGCTCGAGACACTCGACGACGGCGATCTGCCGCTCGAGGGCAAGAAGTTCGTGTTCACCGGCGGCCTCGAGCATTTCACCCGCAAGGAAGCGGCCGAGGCGGTCGAGAGTCGCGGCGGGCGCAAGACGTCGAGCGTCAGCGGCAGTACCGACTACGTGGTCGTCGGCGAAAACCCGGGAAGCAAGTACGACAAGGCCAGGGACCTGGGCGTCGAAATTCTAGACGAAGATGCGTTCCGCGAGCTGCTCGGTGAGCACTGATGGTCTTCGGATTCTTTAAAGACTGGAAGCGCGACAAGCTCTTCGAAAAGCCGGTCCCGGACGAGTGGATCGAGCTGCTCGAGGAGCGCTTCGACTTCTTCGGGGAGCTCGAAGGCGAGGAGCGCGAGCACTTCCTGCGCCACCTGCGCGTCTTTATGTGGGAGAAGGACTGGTTTGGCGCCAGGGACTTCGAGGTCACCGAGGAGATGAAGCTCATCATCTCGTCGATGGCGGCGCGGATGGGCCGAAACCTTCCGATCGAGGTCTTCGACAAGGTCAAAGAGTTCGTGATCTATCCGGGGCATTATCGCCACGACGAGGACCAGTACGACCACGTGGCGACGATGGGCACGGCCCACCATTTTGGGACGGTCGTGCTGAGCTGGGATGCGGTCGAGCACGGCATCGCGATACCAAATGACGGTCAGGATACGACGCTGCACGAGTTCGCGCACATGCTGGATCTGACCTCGGGGGAGTTCAGCGGGACCCCGATGCTGGCCGACTCCCGCGACTACAAGGCCTGGGCGCGTGTCTTCACCGACCACTTCCAGCGGCTGCGCGAGGATCCCCACGAGCTCGATGTCATCGACACGTACGGCGCGATCAATGAGGCGGAGTTCTTCGCGGTCGCGACCGAGGTGTTCTTCGAAAAACCGAAGGTCTTACGCAGAAAAGCGCCCGAGTTGTATGAACAACTCGCGCACTATTACGAAATCGATCCTGCCGAGAACTGAGCTCGTGGTACGTCAGTTGGCCACAGCCTCGAAGTCTTCGGGCGACACACCGGCGACGACGCGCATATGCTTGCTGACGACACCGAGTTGGTCGGTGGGTAAGAGCGCGACGCGATACTTTCCCGAGCTCGACTCTTCGCGAATCACGACATAGCGCCAGGGGGTATGCGCGCGGCGAAGCGAGCGATTGACCGTGTTTAGCAGCGTGCGAATGCCGCTGAGCAGATTCTTGGTGTACGGAACATCGTAATCGAGCCGAATGCGCACCTGTTCGTCCTCGAACGCGAATTCGAGGAGATCGGCGTCGGACGTGCTTCGATGTTCGACCGGCCCGATGCGAAATCGCGACTCGCCGAGGTTGGACATCTTTTCGAGCAAATGCCGGCCGAGCCCGGAAGGACCGACCATCTTCTGCCACTCCAACTCCCCGAGCGTATAGCCTACGTCGATCTCGAAGCTATTCTCGCGAAGTTCCTCGATGGAGATCTCTTCCATGTCCGCCTCATCAGATGAATGACCGTTCACCCCAGTCTACAATTCATAATCATTGACGCACCGCGTCGCAACTACAGACGCGGTGCGTGACCGACGCCCAATCGTCGATTTGTTACAGCAACTTTCCATGCGAACTCCGTGCCGGCTCGCGGCGAAAAATTTTCGGTGTCCAGCCAGCAGATGTGCAAATGAATTTCGGTGCGATTGTGAGCGTCGCATGCGATAAAGATTCATAGCCGCATCTAATACGTCTCAACCCGTACGAGTCTGTTTATGAACGCGTCGACTTTTTCGCTCCGCCGCGCGATCCTCCTCGCTGCTGTGTTTTCGGTGGTGTCCTCGGCGATCGCCTTCTCGCCAGAGTCGGCGCAGGCAAGGGAGACCGAAGTTCCGATCAACGTCGGTGTCGGGCCTTCCTTGCTGTTCTTCGGGAATCCGTCGCTCGAGCAGCCCGTCTTTGGCGGCCCGGTCACCGAGGATCAACCGTTTCACTACGCGCTCCGGCTCAGGATGGCCGCCAGAATCGACTACGACTGGGTCAAAAAGAACCCCCGGGCCGTCCCGAAAGAATATAGGAGCCGATTTACCAAAGACACGGTGGTCTATATCCGGCCGGCGGCGATGATCCTGATCCCGCGGGACATCATCGTCTCGCCGCCTGTGCACGGCAGCACACAGATCTATGGCGGCACCTGGGAGCCCGTCGGTGTGGGATTGCCGATGGTCGCGGACAATATTCGGCTCTCGCTCGGCGCGAGTCTGGTCTTTACCTACGCCTACATCAACTCGGATGCGTTCGCCTCTCCCACGCATTTCTTGCGCCCCGGGGCGGCTCTAGGGGCAGAATTGCGCGTCAATTTCACCGATGCATTCGCGATGAGCCTGGGCTGGGACTCCAATATGTACCTCCCGCAGAAGATCGGAGGCGGCGTATTCAGCGGCCCCGACGATGCCTACAGCCTGTGGCATATCGGCGAGGCGTTCCTGCAATTCCACGTGATCCTTCCGTATATGACTGAATTGTGAGTCGGTGGGCGATGCTCCAGATCTGGAGTTCGCCTACTCGGCCTCTCTGACATCATTCACCTCTCGGGGCCTGCGGTTTCAGAAAACCTTGTTTCGTCAGGGGCTTGAGATTCTGTCGACTACAAGATACGTGCATACGTAAGCTATTTGTTTCAATCCAACCCCTGAACCGAGAGGTCCAAGATGAAGAAGTTGACCGTATTGATCTGTTTGATCGCCGCATCCATCACCCTGGGTGCATGCAGCTCGAGCTCACAATCCGCGCAGTCGGACGAAGAGACGACCCAGCAGAAGCTCCAAGAGGACGCCGATGAGGAGGCAGCCGAGGCAGAGGAAGAGGCCGAAGAGGCTGAGGAAGCGGCCCAGGAGGCCGACGAAGCTGCTCAGGAGGCCGACGAAGCTGCTCAGGATGCAGAAGACGCGAACCAGAAGGCCATGATGGCCAAGAATTGCCCGGGCGCTGTCGAGGGCGTGAAGGCCGAAGCGAAGAAAGGCGAAGGACACATGTCGCTGGCCATGATGGCCTCCGGCGAAAACGTCGCTGAACTCCAGAAGCGCGCCAAGATGATGGCCGAGCGTCACAACTCCATGCACGGACACGCCGGAAAGAAGGCCAAGAAGGGCAAAAAGGGCAAGGGCATGATGGGTAAAGGAAAAGGCATGAAGAAGGGCCACGGAGTCATGGGCATGGCCACTGCCGAGTACGAAGAGACCGACGAGGGCGCGATGCTCCACTTCACGCCGGCCAAGTCCGAGCACATGACGGGCCTGGAGAAGCAGGTCGGCGAGCACGCCAAGTGGATCAACGAAGGCAAGTGCCCCGGTCGTGAAATGGCCAAGGACAAGAAAGGCAAGAAGGGTATGAAGGACGCCCCGGCGGCTGAGTAAGCAGTTTAGATAGTAGCACCGTAAAGTCGCGGCCGCGCCTCCTGATGGAGGGCGGCCGCGTTTTTTTGTGTGGCGTCGCTTCAGTAGCGCGGACGTAGTTCGGGAACCACACGCCTGGCCTCTGCCGCCTCACGGTGGCTTCCCCACGGATGCCACGCGCCCCTCGGGCACTTCCTCGCTGCGCTCGGGGCGGGCGGGCACAGAGGCCCGCGCACCACTCATTTTCGCAATTTACACGTCTAATCCGGATCGAGTGGCCTTGGCCGCGGCGGGGGCCGTGGCGCGCCAATCCGCGCTTCGAGATTTCCGAACGGTCGCGAGCAGGTGCGCGAGCGACTCTCGCGCCTTCCGGCTGATGTCACCGATGCGCTCAACTAGTCACCGCTGGTCACCCGTTCTTCGGGCTCGGCGCGCCCTCTTCATCCTTGAGCGCGACGGCGAGCGACGTCCCGCCGATGACCGCGATCGGCATGCACAGGAAGTTCAGCAGCGGGACCCACAACAGTAGGCTGGTGCCGAACCCGAAGCTGCCCGTCAGCGGCAGGTGCGAGCGGATCATGCCGAATTTGTCTCGTACGCGGAAGTGGTAGCGCTCCAGGACCGGGTCGGTGAACTCCAGGGCCAGAAAGAACGCGCTCACCGCGCCGCCGAGGATCGTGGCGGCGGCATTTCCGACACCTGGAATCAGGTTGAGCAGCAGGATCGGGACCATGATCAGCACGTAGGTCAGCGCGATTGCACCACTCGACACGACAGAGCGCAGGATCTGGGCGGCGACACCGCCTTCCGGCTCGGGAAACTCCCCCGCACCGGTCAGGATGCGCTCGGTACGCTCGGACAAAAAGTCGTTGAAGGGGCTGGCCACCAGGCCACCGGTCACCAGGACGACGGCGTACGAAAGCAGGAGCGCCACGAGGATGGCGACGACATACACGACGTACCAGAGCGCGAGGAGCAGATACGAGAGGAAGCCGTCGGTAATCGGCTTCGTCCAGAGCCAGTCCACGACCTCTCCGATATTGCCGACGAAGAAGTAGGCAGCGATCCCGAAGAGCACGATGTTGATGAGCGCGGGGATGATGACGAACGGGATCAACTCGGTGTTCCGCACGAGAAAGCGCGCGGATTTAAACGGCAGGAAGAACCCTGCTTTGAACTGTGTGAGTCGTTCGGCACCGAGGGCGGACTCGACTTCCCCGAGCAGCGGGTGGGTCTTCGACCGCCTCGAGGTGGTGGAGCCGACGTCTCCGTCTGCGCCAGTCTGGCTCGGAGGCGACTCGCTGTCTGCGTTGGAATCCATCGTGACTCTCCAGGTCGTGTCGGGGACAGGCGGGCGCTGCGGTCTTTGTACGCCCGTGCGACCGTGTTATGCCATATGCTCGCGACATCACGGTGTCTCTGTCGAAAAACTGCGTATGGGTCCACTGTATACAGGACCCTCGACTCCCGCAAAATGCGCCTCGCAACGGGAATGTTCTCCCCGCAAGGAGACGTTCAAGCGAGTCGATACGACTCCGCCGCAACGATGACAACACGTTCTGCCATGAATCCTATTCAATCTCGAAGCGCGACCCTCTCGATCGCCGCCTTGCTACTGGCGGCGAGTTTTCTCGTCGCGTCGCCTGCTCTCGCACAAACGGCGCCGCCTGAGGCGCAGCCATCGGCCTCGGGTGAAATCGACCAACTGCTCGGCGAGATCGTCGGCGAGAGCAAGACATCGATCGCTCTGGCGAAGTCGCTGGCGTTGATGCGCTTTCACCACTACGTGCCGGCCGAGGACTTCATCGGTCCCGTCGAGTCGGCCGCGGATCAGGTGAACTCCCCGCTGGTGAACTATCGGCTGATGCGCATGGCAGCGTTCGCACGGCTCGACAGCGGCGATTCCTCCCAAGGCAAGGACGGCATGGACGGGCCGATGGGCGAGATGGGATGCATCACCGATTGGAGCATCGCCGGCCCCTTCGACAACCCCTCGATGGAGGGCTTTAACTCTCAACTGCCGCCCGAAAGGGGGCAAAATGGGCCGTATGACGGCAAGCGCGTCGCCGTCGACTGGCGGGTGAATCCGCCGTTCCATCGTCTCTGCAACTTCGATCTGGGCCGCACCCTCCAGCCAGCGACCGCGGCCGTGGCGTACCTCGCCGTCGAAATCGACGTAAAGAGAGCCGGCGAGGCCCGGCTGCTCGTGGGATCGGAGGGCGCCTACAAGATCTGGATGAACTCCGAGCCCGTGGGATTGCGGCCGGCGGATGTGAGCCTCGGCCTGGACGGGCAG
>JBNJFZ010000063.1:6821-15111 GCA_051747295.1 Myxococcota bacterium | reverse complement strand
CGGCTGCTCGTGGGATCGGAGGGCGCCTACAAGATCTGGATGAACTCCGAGCCCGTGGGATTGCGGCCGGCGGATGTGAGCCTCGGCCTGGACGGGCAGGCCTGGGAAGTCGACCTGCGCAAGGGCAAAAACCACCTGTTGGTCAAGCTCGGCTCGGCCGGCGATGGCGACCTGGGTCTATCCATGCGCCTCACCGATCCGCAACTTCGACCGATCCAGGACGCCGAGTTCCGACCGGTCTGGTCGGCCGAGCCCGTCGAAGCCTTCGACGCGGAGCCGGAGCCGACCGGGCAGGGCGCTGCCTCGATCGCGGCGCGTGATGCCGAGAAGAAAGGCGGTGCGTATACCTGGGCGGCGTGGCTGCTGCGCGAGATGGAGCCCGATGACGCAGCAACCCCGTGGCGACAAAAGGCCGAAGAGGTCTTCGAGCTCTCCAAGACCGACCCCACTAGCGTCGAGCCGCGCGAGCTCGCGCTCGCCGCCGAGCTCCTCGAGGAGCACTGGCGTCGGGTCGATCTGCTCGAGCTCGCCCACGAGCGCAAGAGCGATGACCCCTGGATTGCGCTGAACCTCGCCCGCGAGTACAGCGAGAGCATCGCCAAGAAGCGTCAGTGGCGAGAGCGCGGCTTGCTCGGCCAGGTGACGGAGCGCTACCCGACGTTCTTGCCGGGCGTCTTGGCGATGTCCGACTGGTATGCTCAGCGTGGTTTCTCGCAGAAGGCGTTGGAGGTGCTGCGCGAATACAAGGGCGTGAACCGAAACGAGATCACCGCGTACCTTCGACAGGTCGCGTATCTCGAGGACAGCGCGGGGCAGGCGGCGCTCGCTCGCGAATACAAGAAGAAGCTCCGCGAGTTGGCTGTACTGACGACGAATTACGACTGGGGATATGCTCAGGACTTGCTCGCGGAGGGCGAGCTCGACGCTGCCCTGGAGGTTGTGAGCGAGCACTTGGAGCGGATGCCCTGGTCGGTGAGCTGGGGGCGCTTCAGGTCCGAGATCCTGCGCTCGATGGGAGACGAGGAGGCCGCGCTCGCCCAGATCGACCAGATGATCGACGTGATGCCGGGCCGAAGCGACCTGTATCGCGAAAAGGCCGGCTTGCTCGAGGCGCTGGGCCGCACGGATGAAGCCATCGAGGTGGTCGAGACCGCGATGGAGCTCAAGTCGCAGGACCAATCCCTGCGCGAGTACCACGCGTTCCTCCAGCCCAATACCAACCGCTTCTACGAGCCCTGGATGCTCGAGGAAGATCGGATCCGCGAGATCGCCGAGGACTACGAGGCCAGGTCGTTCAACTACGACACGCTCGTGGACCAGAAGATCATCCACGTGGCCCCGAATGGGCTCAGCCAGGAGGTCGTCCAGCGCGTCGACCGCGTGATCACGCCCGAGGGCGTCGACGGAGCGAAGCGCCACAGAGTCGTCTACCAGTCCGGCGACGAGCGCGTCGATGTACTCAAAGTGCGCGTCTACAAGGCCGATGGCACCGTCTCCGAGGACTTCGATCGCTGGTATTCGGGCGGCTCGCGCAAGGGCTCGACGACCTACAACGACTCGGCGTCGACCTACATCCGAGCCAATAACGTCGAGCCGGGCGACCTGATCGAATTCCGCTATCGCAAGAGCCAGATCGCCAACGAGAACTTCCGCGGCGACTACTTCGGCGACATCGCATACATGCAATCGACCTTACCCAACGCCTTCGTGCGTTACGCCGTGCACCATCCCGCGAGCTGGGATCTGTACTTCCGAAAGCCGACGCTCGACCACCGTGAGCTGGATAACGCGGTGCCCGGCGACGCCGAGCTCGAGCAGGGTTATCAGGTCGCCGGGTTCGAGCTCGAGGGCGTCGAGGCGGTCAAAACCGACCCCGATCAGCCCGGCTACACGGATGTCTACGATTACGTCATCGTGTCCAACAAAAAGACCTGGAATGACATCGGCACGTGGTGGTGGAACCTCGTCAAAGAGCAGCTCATCGTCGACGACACGATCGGCGAGAAGGTCGCCGAGCTGACCGAGGGGCTCGAGACAGACGACCAGAAGATCCGCGCGATCCACAATTACGTGGTCAAAAACACCCGATATCTGCACGTCGGGTTGGGGATCCACGGATGGAAGCCATACCGCACGACCACGTGCTTTCGGAATCGTTACGGCGACTGCAAGGACAAGGCGTCACTGCTCAAGGTGATGCTCGAGGAGGCCGGCATCCCGGCCAAGTTGGTGCTCGTTCGCACCCGACGCCTCGGCCACGTCGACGACTTCCCGGCGAGCATGCATGTCTTCAACCACGCGATCACGTATGTGCCGTCGAAGGAGCTGTTCCTGGACGGCACCGCCGAGTTCAATGGCACCCGCGAGCTGACGCCGATGGACCAGGGCGCGCAGGCGTTGATTGTCGACGACGGCGGCGACGCGACGTTCATGACGCTGCCGGTCGACGAGCCGCGTGAGAACCTGATGCGCCGCGAGCTGACGGTCGACCTGACCGGCGACGAACCGGTGGCAAATGGGCGAGTCGTCGCGCACGGACAAAACGCCGTGTATTACCGCAAGACGCTCGAGGATCCCGAGCGCCGAGACGAGGTCTTCGAGAAGCAACTCGCCGGCCTGTACCCCGGCGCGACGCTCAGGTCCGCGACGTACAAGAACCTGTCGAACCTGGAGAAGCCCGTCGAGATCACATTCTCGTTCACCGGCGGCCGCCTCGAGCGCGGCAACGACAGCGGCGGCTATGTCTATCCCTACGGCTCGCCCAAAGATCTGCTGTCGGCCTACGCCAAGCAAGCCTATCGCAACCAGGACCTGACGATTCGCGTGCCGTTCGAGAACCACACGACGATGACGTACAGCCTCGGTAAGGACCGGGCGTTCGACGAGGTGCCCGAAGACGTCGATATCGACACGGAATTCGGCTCCGTGGTGGTCGACTACCGCCGCGATGGCGACACGCTCGAGGTCGAGATTCGCTACAGCATCGACGTCCAGCGCGTCTCGGCGGAGGACTATCCGGCCTTCCGGGACTTTACCTCCGAGGTCACGTCCGCGCTCAACCAGACCATCGAACTCATCAGCGAACAGTAAACGACGCCCGGGGTGCGATCGACGCGCTCCGACACCGGTATATCTATGAGTATGAAGCAGCGTCTTTGTGCAGTTGCGCTCGCCTTGCTGGCCATTCTTGTGCTGCCTCAGTGCAAGACGACCCAGCAGCGACCGGACTTCTTCCCGAAGCAGACCACGAGCGCGCAGGCCCTCGAGACCTGGATTCAGGGTCAGGAGGAGCAGGCGCGGGCGGCGGTCGACAAGGTCGGACCGCAGTCCTCGATACCCGACCTGTTCGCCGGCGCGGAGATCGACTTCTGGAGCGGCCACGTCGAGCGTGCGTTCGATCGGTACGTCGCGATGCTGGAGAAGGCGCCGGGGCACGATCTGAACCGCTTCGCCGCGGCTCGGCTCTATGGGCTTCGCAATGACGTCATCGACTACGAGGAGCGCATCGCTCCCCTGCTGGAGAAGACGCGCTACCGCGATGTCCACCCGTTGGCTCGAGTGTATCTGTCGCTCTCGGCGCAGTCGGTTCGCTACGACGCCTGGCAGCGAACCCAGGAGCCGGCGCCGTTTTCGGGAGACGCACTGGGGTTCTCGTCGCGCTGGATGTCGACGCCGATGCTGTCGCCCTGGCGCCTGACGGATTTCGACACGGCGTTCGCCCCCGAGACCCAGGACGCGCTCGCGGATAGCTACCTCTCGCCAAACGTGGCCGAGGACGTGCCGGTCAACTACGAGCAGACTCGCCCGTATATCGCCAATGGCATCAACCTCTCGCCGACGTTCGAATCGAACGGCATCCACTACCTGGAGACCTTCGTCACCGTCGAGCCCGGGCCGGAGGGCGGCGCGCGGGATTACCTGGTCTACGCGAGCGGGGCTGGCGCCGTGCAGGTCTGGGTCGACGGTGAGTTAGTCACCGAGCGGCGAGAAGGCGAATATGGAACGAATAAGCGCCTTCGACGTATCCGGCTGGCCCCTGGCGAACATCGCATCCTCGTCAAGCTCGCCTATCAGAGCGGGTATCGCGATTGGTTCGACCTGGTATTTCTGGGCGACGACGCTCATCCGCTGGGCGATAGCGGGCTCACGTTCCACGAGGAGCGTCGGGGCGACGGTGAACGCGCGACGGTCGAGATGCTCGGGGAAATGATGCGCCCCCACGAGCTCGAGCCGGTCCTCGTCGAAGGCGACGAGGTCGATGACGCGAGGGATACGGCGCTCTATCTGACGGCGCTCGCCGGCTATTTCGACCTGCAGCCGGAGTATTTTAAGCCGGCCTGGGACGAGTTGATGGAGCGCAACGAGGGCTTCGCTGCAGGCTACTCGTTGCGGGCCTATCAGATTCAGACGATGTGGGAGATTCCCTCTCGCATACGCGACGCTCGTGCGCTGAGCGACATCCGAAGCGCCCATGAATACGATCCCGATAGCCTGGCGCACATCGAACGCCTCATTTACTGGCTGCGACAGCAGGGCGGAGACGATCGGGAAGTCGAGAGCTTCTTGAAGGACGCCCGCGAGATGGCGGTGGTGAGCGAAGGGGACCACAAGGTCCGCAGCCTGGGGCCGTTGGTGGTCTGGGCTGATTATGTCGACGATAAGGGCTGGAATGCGAGCGCCGAGGACGCCTGGAAGCGCGTGCTGGAGTTCAACCCAACCAATTGTCGGGCCGCGACGGAGCTGCAGAGCCTCTACTACAACCGGAACTACTTTCCCGAGTTGGTCGAGATCACCGCCGAGTACGAGCATTGCCCACGGCTGGCGGAGCGATTGGTCTTCGAACGTGATGACCGCGACGCCGAGAAGCTCGAATACCTGCGGCGCGACGCCGAGCGGCGTCCCTTCAGTTCCTCGACGCATATCCGACTCGCCGAAGAACTCATCTCACAGGGAGAGACGGAACAAGCCCGTACGGTCCTGGTGGCTGCGCGTGACCGCATGCCGTGGTCGCAGAGTCTGTGGAGCGAGTTGGCGAACCTGGCCCTCGCCACCGAAGGCGAAGATGCGGCCATCGACGTGCTCAATGCTGCGCTGGACGAGAACGGGCGCTCCGGATGGCTGGCGTGGAGAGCGGCGGTGCTGGACGACGATTTGCCCCTGGAGAGCGTGATGCCCGACGGTCTGGCGGCGGCGCGTAAAGAGGCCGAGCGTCGCCCGCTTTCGGCTGGCGAGGAGGACCAGGACGGCGCCGAATACGTCTCGGACGACGCCTACTATGTGGTGGACTTCGCCGCCGTGAAGTACCTCCCCGATGGATCCTCCGTGTCCCTGACCCACACGGTCGTTCGCGTGATGACCAAAGGGGCGATCGACCGATTCGGTGAGAGAAACCTGCCGGGTGGCGCCCACGTGTTGCTCTCACGCACGATCAAACAGGACGGGTCGACCCGAACGCCCGAGCGTACTTCGGGCAAGTCGAGCCTGAGCATGCCCGGGCTGGCCGAGGGGGACTTCGTGGAGTTTGCCTATGTCGAGTACCACTCCGCACCGTCGGTCTCGAAGACGTACACCGAGGGCACGCGATTTTACTTCCGCATGGGCAATATCTCGAGCGTTCGCAGCGAGTTCGTCCTGCTCGGTGAGGTCGGTGAGTTCATCCGCGAAAACGCGCCGCCCGAGGCCGAGCCGGTCGAGACGACGGATGGCAGCGGGGTTCGCTTCGTGCGTCGCGACAGCCCGCGACCGCGCAGCGAGCCACATACGGTCTCGTGGACCGAGTACTTGCCGTGGGTCCAGATGTATCGGCTCGGCGTGCAGAAAGACCCGTTCGAGATCGCGCGCCGCTACCAATACGAGTCGATCGTGGACGCCAGCAAGATGAGCCAGCAGCTCGCCGATCAGATCGACGCGTGGCGTGCCAATACCGAGTCCGGGACGGAGCAGGAAATCCGCGATCTATTCTACGATGTGTCCGGTTGGTTCACGGAGCGGTCGCTCACAGACTTCAACACGGATGCGAGTCACGCGCTCATTCAGCGCGATGGTAATCCGTTGGTGGTCCTCCGAGCCGCCTACGAGCGTGCCGGCGTCGACTCGGATATCTACCTCGCCAAGAGCAAGGCGCAGCATCCCGGGTCGTTTCCCATCCAGGAATTCGACACCTATGGCGTGCCCTTGCTGCGTGTGACGATGCCTGACGGCAGCGATCAGTGGCTGCTACCAGACGGGCCGGATGCGATGTTCGGCATGATGGGGCCGATGGTCCAGGGGCAGCCCGCGGTCTGCCTGACCTGCGAGGAGGCGGTCGAAAAGACCATCCCGGAAGAAGGCTTTCGACCGTCGAGCCGCGACGTGGAGATCGACGCAGTCCTGACCGAAGAGGGCACGCTGCAGGGCATGGCGAAGCTGACCTTCGACGGGGTTCGCGCGGCCTCGCTTCGCGGTGGCTTGCGCCGCACGACCGAGGAGAGCGCTCGCCGAAAGTTCATGGATCGTATTCTGTCGAGCCAGTTGCCCGGAGCGTCGCTCATCGACTTCGATATCCTCGAGGAAGACGACCCGGAGAAGCCGCTGAGCATCGAGGCGCAATTCGAGCGGAAGAACTTCGCGCGTGAGACGGCCGACGGGGCGCTCCGGATGCAGTCGCAGCTCTTCAAAGAGCCGCTGGCGAGCGCTTACGCCGAACTCGCCACGCGAACCACGCCGATGTTTATCCGCTTTCACCGGGACCACACGTATCGACTGACTATCGAGCTACCCGATGGCTACACGGTTGCGAGCGGCGCGTCCGGCGGAAAAATGAACACCGCGACCGATTTCGGGCGTTACTCACGCGCCGTCACGAGTGATGACGGCGCGCTCGAGGTTACCGCCGAGCTGGCGGTACCGATTCAACGGGTCTCCCCCGAGCAGTACGCTGGCTTTCAAAACTGGGCGCTCGCCGTCGAGCAGAGCGCTCTGCTGCGGGTCGACCTGCTGCGTGAGTAGTCGGCCTTGGGCTAACCAACTTGGCGCGCAGGCTGCCAGCCTGCGAACTCCACGCTCCACGCCCGCAGCACTCTAAATCTCCACGTCCGGATTCAGAGAGTAAAGACCGACCACCTCTGCCTGGTCCAGCACGTGCGCCTCGATGGCCTCGACGAGCTCGTCACCGGTGAATTCACCGTCGACGGGAGCCTCGGCGACATCCAGCGCGTACAGGGTAAAGTGATAGTGGTGGACGATGGAGTCGTTCCACGGAGGGCAGGGGCCATCGTATCCGTAGTAGGTTCCGGCCATCTCCGGATCTTCGGCAAACCAGTTCGTGTAGTCGTTGGCGCCCTGACGCGTGCCCGACGGTCCATCGGGGCCCTCTTTGCCGCGCGGGGTGACGCCGCTCGAATAGTCGCCCTCTTCGATATAGGTGTCGGGATCGATGTCGGCGAGCAGCCAGTGATAGAAGTCTACGCGTTCGAGGTCTTCCGGGACCGTCTTGCCTTCCTGGTTGACGTCGTCTGGCTTGCTCGGGACGTCCGGGTCGTGGCAGACGAGTACCAGCGACTCCGTTCCGTCGGGTAGATCATCCCACTGGAAGTGGGGGTTGAGGTTGTCTGCGAATACCGCGTGATGCTCCGGGTCTGGGATGCAAAATGCATAGTCACCGGGGATCTCATCACCGTCATCGAAGCTGTCGCTCCAGAAATCCATGAACGCCTCCATTTACGAGTTTGATTTTGAATGCGCTGGCACTATAGGACTGCATCTCGGACGCTGGCAACATCTGCGAGGCCTCCGACGCTCGGACCTACGGAATGAACCAATCGGGGAGACCCTTTTAACCCACGCAGGTGATCTCGTAGTATGGCGCAGAGGGCGCGGACGAGCCGCGCCCCACGAGCTTCTAGCTGGCAGTTGAATTCATGGCATCCATTAAGGATAAATTCTTTCGCGCGATGCGTGCGAATATGAACGACCTGCTCGACCGTGTTCGAGACTTCGAAGACGAGGGCGGGTTTCAGTCGATCTTCGAAGATCTCGAGCGTGAGCTACGCGACGAGCAGGGTCGGGATGGGTCGACCGGCGGTCGGCGAGAATCCAGTCGCACCCGGTCGACGAAGAGCAGCGATCAGAAGACCATCCGCGATTACTACGCGAACCTCGAGGTCCCCTACGGTGCGGATATGAAGACGGTCAAGAAGTCTTACCGTCGGCTGATGCAAAAATACCACCCCGATCGCTACGCCAACGACCCCGAGATGGAAGAGCTCGCCACGGAGCTCAGCCAGGAGCTGAGCCAGGCGTATAAAGCGGT
>JBNJFZ010000063.1:0-6721 GCA_051747295.1 Myxococcota bacterium | reverse complement strand
TTCGAGACGTACTCGGCGATATAGTCCTCGATACACGCGAACTCCTGATTGATCGCGACCCGCCTGTGTTGGCGGTGCTCCAGACCGCGTTGGTCTGGCATATCGACGAATTCGTCTTCACCTGGGCTCATATCGCGCTGCTCTTGGCTGTCCGGCGTCTATCAGGAGGCCGGTGCGATCTCGTAGGACTCGATGTGGCGGTCGCCCTGCGTCTTGAAGTGAAACTTCTTCTCGTACGCGGCGGCGAGCTCCTCGAGCGCCGACTTTTCGTGGGCGCGGAGCAGGTTCATGACCTCCGGGTGCGCGTGCAGATAGACCTCGTCTTCGGCCACCAACGGCAGCTCGCGCTTGAGCTCCCGGATGATCTCGTAGACGACCGTCTGCTTCGACTTCACAAACCCACGCGAGTCGCACATCTCGCACGGCTCACACAGGAATTGATGGAGGGACTCGCGCACGCGCTTTCGCGTCATCTCCACGAGACCGAAGTCCGAGATGGCCAGCGCGTTGGTCGTCACGCGGTCTTTCTCCAGCGCGTCCTCCAGGGCGCGATAGACCCTCTCTCGGTGCTTCGCCTCCTCCATGTCGATAAAATCGATGATGATGATTCCACCGATATTTCTCAATCGAAGCTGGTAGACGATCTCATCGACCGCCTCGATATTGGTCTGGAGGATCGTCTCCTCGAGGCTGCTGCTGCCGACGAATTTACCGGTGTTGATGTCGATGCTGGTCAACGCCTCGGTCTTGTCAAAGACCAACTCACCGCCGGACTCGAGCTCGACGCGCCGTGACAGCGCCTTATTGATCTCCTCCTCGATACCGAAGGCGTCGAAGATGGGCTCGCTCTCGGTATACAGCGTCACGGCGCTCTCGTAGTCCGGCATGTAGCGCTTCACGTAGTTCAGGACGCGCTCGTAGGCCTTCTTATCGTCGACGTAGAGTCGGTCGAGCGTCGGCGTGAACAGATCGCGCGCGGTACGGATCAGCAGATCCGGCTCCTCGTAGAGCAGGTACGGCGCGTTCGCGCGGTTGCACCGCTCCAGGATGTCCTTCCACTGCTCGGTGAGGATCTGGATCTCTCGCACCAGCATCTCCTCGGGGATGTTCTCGCTGACGGTCCGGACGATAAACCCGGTGCCAGCCGGTCGATTCTCCTCGACGATCCGCCGCAATCGCTTGCGCTCGCTGTCGCGGCCGATGCGCCGCGAGATCCCGATATGTGAGACCGTCGGCATAAACACCAAAAAGCGACCCGGGATCGAGATGTGGCTGGTCAGCCGCGCGCCCTTGGTCCCGATCGGCTCCTTGGCGACCTGGACCATGATCTCCTCGCGCTCGCGCACGACGTTCTCGATCTTGACCCGATCTTTATTCTTCCCGCGCGACGGGGGCGGCCACAACTCGGCATCCTCGTCGACGAACGCCGCGAGGTCTTCCTCGAAGTCGTAGAAATCGCTGACGTGCAGAAAGCCGGCCTTTTGCTGGGCGACATCGACGAACGATGCCTGCATGCCCGGCAGTACCCTCAGCACTTTGCCCTTGTATATATTACCTACGACATCTCTTTCTCGTTTCCTCTCGATGTAGAATTCGCTGATTAACCCGTCCTCGACCAGTGCTACACGAGTCTCGGAACTCGTCGAGTTCACTACCAGCACGTTGGACATAAAAACCCATCTGTACGTCTAAGATAGCTCATCGCGCGGGACCCGAGCCGAATACCGAGTGCTTGTATCGCGGCGCCGGGCGGCGACAAAATTCGAAGTCACGGCGTCACCCAAGGGTGCGCCGTGTGGCAAGTTGGCAAACCCTCCGACGGGTCGGTGCACTCGTAGGACCCGCGTCGGGAGGGGTCGCGAAGTCGCCTCGTAGACATCGTCCGTGCGGTCGCGTTTTGGTGCTCCGCTCGGAATCGCCGCGTAGGGGCGTATCGCGATGCTCTGAGGCGCAGACTCCGCGCCTATTACGTAAATTTTCGGGCCGATCGGGGCTTTGCCGACAACCGACCTCTGGATACAAATTTGACCGTCCGACGGTGTCAAAATGCTCGCAGTTTCACGCGTCGAACCGCCCGATCCTTATAGCACAGCCACCGCCGGGCGACTAGCAAATGGTGCGATATCGATCGGGGGCGCGGGTCGACTTGGCCTGGCCTCCGCACCCCGACACGCTCACGAGCGGATGTGAGGCAGGCACCAAAAAACCGTGACATCGATGTCATATCTCGGGCTCTGGTCTGACATCGATGTCCGACCTCACCGGCGCCCGAGATCGGCGAGCACGGCCTGAGCCCCCTCACGCGTCGATTCGCGCGAAATGACGGCGTTGGCACGCGGCCTGCATCTACCTATTGACGCACGGGAGGCCGATTCGTTCCCCAACGACCCAACGCACTCCCTGCACTCCGGCCGGTCCATTGCTGGATATTGGATATGTGCTGTTGTTTTGACTGGATATGGACCCCGTGACCGGACATTTAGCGCGCGGCCTCGTTTACGCGAGGTCGCGCGCACCTTTTTACCCTCATCTTTGACCTCATCGTCTCCACGCGTCGGCTCGTCTGCACGACTGCAAGCCGAGCAGCGGCAAAACGGTGTTGACAAAGCCTTCGTTCTCGCTACGCTAACTCTCGTACGGCACAAGTCTCGGGTCCATCGCCCATCGTGACGATCTGTCTTTATCGTCCGGTGGAAACTGCTTTCCGACCCCCGTGGACTTGCTGGCCAACCAAGGTTTGCTCCCGTTACAGCGGCTTACTCGAAGGTTTGTATCCAACGATGTGCGGTCAGCATTGTATTGCCTGAACCGCAACTCGACGAACCTCCCGACACCTCGCTCTGTGTGACGCTGGTCCCTCGACCACGTCACGCCCGGCCAGTGCCCACCAAGTTTTTTTAGGTTATTTCACTCATTATTTAAGACTTATCCAAGCCGGCTACTCACAACGGCCGTTCCTGTTCTAGGAGAACTGCATGAATCTCAAAGACCTCAAAGAGAAGAAGATTGGTGAACTCACCACCATGGCCAAAGAGGCCGATATCGATGGCGCGAACAATATGCGCAAGCAGGAGCTGATCTTTGCCCTGCTCAAAGCCCAGACCGAAAAAGAGGGCTCCATCTACGGTGAGGGCGTCCTCGAGGTTCTGCCCGACGGGTTCGGCTTCCTGCGCGCTCCCGACTACAACTACCTGCCCGGCCCCGACGACATCTACGTCTCGCCCAGCCAGATCCGGCGCTTCAACCTGCGCACCGGCGACACGGTCAGCGGTCAGATTCGTCCTCCGAAGGATAACGAGCGCTACTTCGCGCTCCTGAAGGTCGAAGCGGTCAACTTTCAGGACCCGGAGAAGTGTCGGGACAAGATCCTGTTCGACAACCTCACGCCTCTGTATCCCGAAGAGCGCATCCGCCTCGAGCTTGAGAGCGAGCCGGACAACTACAGCCTGCGTATCCTCGACCTGCTCACGCCCATCGGGAAGGGACAGCGCGCACTCATCGTCGCGCCGCCCCGTACCGGTAAGACCGTGTTGATGCAGAACCTGGCGCACGCGGTCGCGGAGAACCACCCCGACTCGGCGCTCATCGTGTTGCTCATCGACGAGCGACCCGAGGAGGTCACCGACATGCAGCGCTCCGTCGACGGCGAGGTCGTCAGCTCGACCTTCGACGAGCCGGCCGAGCGTCACGTCCAGGTCGCAGAGATGGTCATCGAAAAGGCCAAGCGCCTCGTCGAGCACCAGCGCGACGTGGTCATCCTCCTCGACTCCATCACGCGCCTCGCACGTGCCTACAACACGGTCGTGCCGCCCTCCGGAAAGATCCTCTCCGGTGGTGTCGACTCCAACGCGCTCCACAAGCCCAAGCGCTTCTTCGGCGCCGCGCGTAATATCGAGGAAGGCGGCAGCCTCACCATCATCGCGACCGCCCTCATCGACACGGGCAGCCGCATGGACGAAGTCATCTTCGAGGAGTTCAAAGGTACCGGTAACTCCGAGCTCCACCTCGACCGCAAGCTCATGGAAAAGCGCATCTTCCCGTGCCTCAACATCAACAAGTCCGGCACGCGTAAAGAGGAGCTGCTGTTGAGTGATACTCAGCTCAATCGCGTCTGGATCCTGCGCCAGCTCCTCCACCCGCTCAACGTCGTCGACTCGATGGAGTTCCTGCTCGACAAGATGGGCAAGACCAAGTCCAACGAGGAATTCCTCAACTCGATGTCCGGTTAGATAGCCGAAATCCCACGAGAAACCCGCGGGTCCCAGAGTCCGCGGGTTTCCGTGTTTTAAATGCCCTCTATCAGGTCATCGCGCCCGGCGGGCCCCGCTCGCTCGCACTTTCGTTTCTCGCGCCTATACAACGTATCCGTGCTACCAGAAGAAAAACTCGACGAAGTTCAGCAACGCTACCACGAGCTGAACAGCCAGTTGGCCGATCCGGAGGTCGCCTCCAACCCCAACGAATTTCGGAAGATCGCCAAGGAGCAGGCGCGCCTCGAGGAGATCGTCGAGGCCTACCGGCGCTACCAGTCCGTCCAGGACGAACTCGAGTCCAACCGCGAGCTGCTCGGCGACGCCGACGAGGACATCCAGGAGATGGCCAAGCTCGAGATCACCGAGCTCGAGCCCGAGCGCGATAAGCTCGAGGCCAGCATCAAGCGGATGCTCATCCCGAAAGACCCCCTCGACGAAAAGAATATCCTGCTCGAGATCCGCGCGGGAACCGGCGGGGACGAGGCCGCGCTCTTTGCCTCCGATCTGTTTCGGATGTACGCGCGATACGCCGAGGGCAAGGGCTGGAAGGTCGACCTGATCGACTACAACGAGACCGACCAGGGCGGGTTCAAGCAGGTCATCGCGCTCATCGAGGGCGATGACGTCTACAGTCACCTGAAGTTCGAGGCCGGCGTGCACCGCGTCCAGCGCGTGCCCGAGACCGAGACGCAGGGACGCATTCACACCTCGGCGGTCACCGTCGCGGTGCTCCCCGAGGCCGAAGACGTCGAGCTCGACCTGGACATGAACGAGGTCAAGATCGACACCTTCCGCGCCAGCGGGCCGGGCGGCCAGTCGGTCAACACCACCGATTCGGCCATCCGGATGACCCACGAGCCGACCGGTATCACCGTGAGCTGCCAGGACGAGAAGTCCCAACACAAGAACAAGTCCAAGGCCCTCAAGGTCCTCAAGTCGCGGCTGCTCGAGCGAGAGCGCGAGCTGCTGCGCAAAGAGCGCGAGGCCGAACGCCGCGGGCAGGTCGGAAGCGGCGATCGCTCCGAGCGCATCCGCACCTATAACTACCCGCAGTCGCGCATCACCGACCACCGCATCGGCTTCACCACGCACGCGCTCGAGGCGGTGCTGGACGGAGACGTCGACACGGTGATCGAGCCGCTTCGCGAGCACTCCCAGGCCGCTGCCCTACGTGACCTCGGCATGGACGAAGAGGCCGTGCAGGCCTCGCTATAGCTCTCATTATGCGGCCATCCCGGCCGCATCTTTTCGCCAGCAGTAGGCTGCCAGCCTGCGAACTCCACACATGTGCCGCGCGTTGCGTGGTTGTGTAGCCCACAGCGCGCTCGGTGAGGCTGTCGTTCTCGATTACCATTGCGGTGCCGCTTGCGGTGAACTTGCCATGGGCGGGCCATCTGACCCGCCCAGGTGATGTTCAGCCGATCATCGCTCGGAGCATCAGCCCGACTCGCCGCAATTTGTTCTGTTGTTCGGTCGCACCGTCCAAGCGCGCCATCCCGATGGCCGAGCAGGCCTCGCCGGCTTCACCAAGCGCTACGGTGAAGCTGTGGCGCCGTGCGCGCCCGGTCTTGCCCGACCCTTCGGCGATGTTGAGTACCACCGAACGTGCTGAACGGACGGCCTGGTCGCGCGGAGACAACGGCACGCGAAACGATACCGACACCGACACCGACACCGACACCGACACCGATACCGATCACCGATACCGATACCGATACCGATAGCGATACCGGTACCGATCACCGATCACCGATAGCGATACCGATATCGATATCGATAGCGATACCGATCACCGATACCGATCACCGATACCGATCACCGGTAGCGATACCGATACCGATCACCGATAGCGATACCGATACCGATACCGATACCGATCACCGATAGCGATAGCGATACCGATACCGATACCGATAGCGATACCGATCACCGATCACCGATAGCGATACCGATCAATTCAACATCATCGAACCCGAAATATCGTCGGCGGTCGCCTCCGTGCGTCCGGCCCACCGTACCAGGATTTGCGCGGTGAGCTCCGCGCCGGGCGACTTCACCTCGTTGAGTCGGACGCGCTCGGGCATCTGGATGTCCACCTCGATCGGGAACGTCGCCGATTGCGCGTGATTGCCCACGCGAATGCCCGCCGCTGACTTGAGCGACACGTTATTGCGGATCGAGACGTCACGGATTTCGCACGTAAACGGCAGCTTGAACGCGGTGAGGTTCATCAGCGACTCCACGATTCGGTCGGCGCGCGTTTCAAAGCTCAGCCCCCCGCCGTCTCCGCCCTGGGCGATATTCTCCTCGAGGATGCACCCGTCGGCGAGGACCACGTGTCCATTTCGAGCGCCGATGGCGCCGCCGGTCCCGCGCGAGCGATTGCCGCGAAATCTCGTGTCCTTGGCCATAAAGCGGGAGCCGACAAGCACCGCCACACCCCCGCCGAGGCCGCTGGGGCTCTCGCA
>JBNJFZ010000062.1:3123-27566 GCA_051747295.1 Myxococcota bacterium | reverse complement strand
CGGCTCTCCGTGCTCCCGGAACACCTTGCGGAGGGTGCGCGCGCCTCGCAGGAAGTTGTCCATATTGTCGATGGCCGTGTCGACGAAGACCTCCTCGAGGTCATAGCCGAGCACGTCGATCGGCTCGCGGTTTGAGCTGTGGCGAATCGTGACGAAGTCGTGTTGTGGAGCCTGACGCACCAACTCGGGGATGAGCGACTGGGCATAACGGGCGACTCCCGCCGGGTGCTCGGTGATATTTCGTGCGTCGAGGTAGATTCTCGCCATGGTCGTCGGGGTCTTTCGAGCAGGGATCCGCGTGAATTTGTCGTCGCCTCGAACGTCTCTTCGATCGAGCCGGCGCGACGAAGGTCATTTCGACACGCGCGCTCGAGCGTACTATAAGGTTGGCACGGGAAAGTCGGACCGATTCTCCCGTGACCGTGAAAAGAAGCCCAGCGAACTGCTGGAACGATACACCGCGCGCACGACGACGCAAGTCCTCCACCGACGCCCGACCGTATGCAGAGAAGACAGCTCACCGAGTTTTTTTTCCGACGGGTCATCGGCCCGCACTATATCTGGGTCACGCTACTCTCGCTGCTCGTGACCGGGGTCGCCGTCTGGACGGTCGCGACGCAGTGGAATATCGACAGCGACTTCAAGTCTCTGCTCCCGCGCGACTCCGATGCATTCCTCGCCATGGAGGAGGTCTCCGATCGCGTGGGTTCGGGCTCGGCGCTGTTCGTCGTCATCGATTCTCCCGACACCGAGGCCAACAAAGAATTCGCGGAGGCATTCGCCCGGGAGTTGCGCGGCCTCGACCAGGTGGCGCTCGCTCACTTCCACAACGATAAGGCGTTCTTCGAGGAGCACCAGTTGCTCTATCTGAAGAGCGATGATCTCGAGACGCTCAAGGAGCGCATCGGCGACAAGATCAAGGACGAGAAGCGACGGGCGAACCCGCTCTTCGTATCATTGGGAGAGCCAGGTGATGACGACGAAGGGATCGAGACCGACGATCTGCGCGAGAACACCAACCTCAAGCACGAGGATTATAAGGAATATCTGATAAGTGATGATGGCTACTCGCTGACCATCGTCGTGCGGTTTGTCGAGTCGTCCACGAGCCTCGAGGCCACCCAGAATCTGATCAGCCGCGTCGAGACGCTCGGCGAGCAGCTCGATCCCACGAAGTATCACGAGGATATGTACATCGAGTACGGCGGCGGGCTCGTGCGCCGCCAGCAGCAGTACAACTCGATCGTCGATGACGTGCAGTCGTCGGCCATCTTCACCATCGTCGGGCTCTTCCTGGTCATCGCGCTGTACTTCCGCCGCACGCGAGCCGTCATGGTCGTCCTGACCCCGCTTGTGATGGGGGTTGTCTGGACGCTGGCGCTGGCGTTTCCGATCTTTGGGGCGCTCAATACGATCTCAGCCTTTATCTTTGCGATCCTGCTCGGCCTCGGGATCGACTTCAGTATTCACTTATTATCGGGCTACGATCACGCGCGCGAGGAGGGGCTCGACCCGGTCGAGGCCCTCATCCAGTGCTACACGACCATCGGCTCGGCCACAGTCATCGGGGCGAGCACGACGCTGGCGACGTTTATCATCATTTCCTTCGCGCAATTTCGGGGGCTCAGTCAGTTCGGCAAGGTCGCCAGTATCGGCGTGGTCTCGACGCTCGTCGCGATGATCGTCGTGCTCCCGGCGCTCGTGCTCACCTTCCAGCGGATCTGGCCCCACGAGCCATCGCCCGACGATGAAGGCGCGCCGCTTGGGAGCTTCTTTCGGCGCCTGTCGCCGGCACATTGGTTCGAAGACCGGCACGCGTCGACTCTGACGCCACTCTTCCTGACCGCCGCGGCCGCGCTGACCGTGCTGTCAGCGTGGCAGATCACCAACCTGGAGTTCGAGGAAAACTTCCACCAGGTCGGTGAGATCCAGTGGCCGTGGCAAGAGCAGGGCATGTCGCAGGAACAGATCGAAGCCCGTACCGAGAAGGACGCCCGGCGTGCTGCGTGGAGGATGCGAAGCCACGCTGAGTCTATCCGGGCAAAGGTCGCCCCCGACTCGTATGTGCCCAGCCGCAAACAGCGTAGCGTCGGCGCGAAGTACACCTCGGCGGTCAGCGGTAACCAATCTTCGACGCCGACGATCTTGCTCTTCGACGACGCCGACGATGCTCGCGATGTCTACCGCCGAATGGAGGACGCCAAGCGGGCGGGCGAGCTCGAGACCATCCGCTCGGTCGCCGCCATCTACGCCTTTATGCCCGAAGGGGAGGAAGGTATGCCTTCGAAGGAGGCGCAAGAGCAGCGTATGGAGGTCATCAGCTCGCTCGACGCCATGCTCGAAGATGAAAACCTTACGGTGCTCGGCGAGAAGGACCGTGAGCGAGTCGAGCAACTCCAGGAGCGGTTGGATGTCTCGCCGTTTACCATCTACGACCTTCCGCTCTGGACCAAGCGCCTCTTCAAGGAGGCCGGCCCAGAAGCGAAATCGCCGACCGGAGACGAGCAATTCGCCTTCGAGTACCTGATTTACGTCAACGAGGCGGTCAACACGATGATCGGCGCGGAGGCCCGTCAGTTCCTCGCCGAGATCACCGACATCAAAGAGGCGTCAGGCAATGACTTTCGCATCGCCAGCCAGTCCTATGTCTACGTGGCGATGCTCGACGAGATTAAGTACGACGGTGCTCTGATGATGTCGATCGCCATCGGTATCGTCTTTCTCATCCTGAGTTTTGCCTTTCGTGGCCCGCACCGCGGCTTGATCGCGATGGTGCCGTTGATCTTCGGGGCGTTCTGGATGTTTGGCCTCAGCGCATTCATCGGGCTACGCCTGGATTTCTTCAACGTGGTCATCATCCCGGTGGTCATTGGCCTTGGCGTCGATGACGGCGTGCACTTCTATTATAACTACCTGGACCGCGGCCGCGGCTCGATCGGTACGGTCATGCGCAACGTGGGGACCGCGGTCTGGATGACCTCCATTACGTCGATGATCGGATTTGGTGGGTTGGCCATTACCGACGACAGCGGCCTCCAATCGATCGGCTCACTCGCGATCATCGGCATCTCGACGACTCTGCTCGCCACCTTACTGCTGATGCCGGCTATCTTGTGGCTAGGTGAGAAATACGATATCGGCTGGCTTGTTGGAGAGGTGTAGGTATGGCGCGGTGCGTCATTCTTTTCGACGGTATTTTTCGCTTCTTGTCGTGATTGGGCTATAGTTTAGCTGTGCGTGGCATTGAGTTGGCGCATACGTCTCCGAGCATTGGTAGGCTGTGCCTGCACGTGGGAGCCCTGGGTCATACGAGTACACTCCGCCCGCTGGCGGAGGAGAGGTCATGCGGAAGTCAGTAGTCTTCACCATCTTCGTATTATTGCTATGGCCCCTCGGCTGCGGACCTACGTCGTCCAATGAGCGACCTATCGCCAACATCGCGGTCGACGAAGACGTCGTATCCCTCGGCGAAGAGGTCTTCCTCAACGGGACTGGAAGCGCTGATCCCGACGGCGATCCATTGATCTTTCGGTGGTCGCTGACCACCCCATCGGGCAGCATGGCCCAGTTGGGTAATGCACGTGCCAGGCGCGTGTCGTTCATTCCGGACAAGGAGGGTGACTACACCATCCGACTCACGGTCGACGACGGTGCGCTCGAGAGTTCGGAGTCGGTCATCATCAGTGCTCGCGTCAGCGACACCAACCAGGCCCCCGTGGCCGATGCAGGCATCGATATTACGACCGAGCCCGAGCAGACGGTTCAGCTCGATGGCACGGGGAGCACCGATCCCGACGGCGATACGCTGACCTACGCGTGGACGATCGACAGCAAACCCAGTGAGAGTGCGGTCAGCCTTGATGACCCCAGTGCTGCAGAACCTCAGTTCGTGCCCGATGTCTCCGGATCCTACGTCTTCGAGCTCGAAGTCACGGATCCCGATGGCGCATCCGATCAGGACATGGTGGTCGTCGATGTGGTTCAAGTAAACCCCAACGACCCACCTGTCGCGGAGGCTGGAGATCCGACGACGGTCGAGGCGGGCACCCAGGTGACCCTCGATGGGAGCGCGAGCACCGACCCGAATGGCGATACGCTCACCTACCTCTGGGCGATCGACTCGGCACCGTCGTCGAGCACGGCCACGATCGAGAATGCGGACCAGGAGACCACGGTGTTTACGCCCGATGTCGAGGGTGAATACATCCTGAAACTGACGGTCGGCGACGGGGACGCAACGGATTCGGATACCGTGACTATCACGGCCGAGCCCCCGTTGCCCTGTCTGATCTTCGGCGAGATCTACGAAGGCGACAGCTTCGATAAGGCGGTCGAGATATACAATTGTGGCGACTCGACGATCGAGTTGTCGGATTTCGGCTATTGCCTGGTCCAGAATGCCAACACAACGTGCAACAAAGACCTTTTACTCAGCGGAGAGCTCGCAGCCGGCGAAACGACCGTGCTTTGTCACACAGAGTCGACGTGGGTGAAGATGCAGAACGGCCTGTGCGAGATCCAGAACGACGTCGTCAACTTCAATGGCGACGATCGGATGTTCATCTTTGAGGACAGCGATAGCTCCGACAATTATACGCTCGGAGAGACGGTCGTCGACGCGTTCGGTGAGATCGACAACCAGCCCACCTCGACGCCATGGGCCGAAAAGGTCTACCGCAGGTGTAATTTCGAGCAGTACGACGGCACCGGCGCTTTCGACAATACGTTGTACTACGAAACCGTCGAGCCGCCGGACGCGACGCACCTGGGAACGCCGCCCACCGAGGGTTGCCCGTAAGCCGAGTCAGTCGTCTGGCGTCAGTGGGTCGTGTCCTCGCGCCGCCAGCACGTCCCAGGTGATCGCGCGGAACCGTCCTGCATCCAGCTCGAACTTGCCGCTGTCCTGCAGTACCTGCGTGTAGGCCGTCCAGCCGATCTCGCGGCGTAAAGCATTTGCCTCTCCCAGATTCATGTCACGATCCGAAGCACCTGGTCCGAGCTCGGGGCCACGGCGCCAGCGCGTGCCCTGCTCCCAGGCGTACGCGATCTCGAGGAGCGTCGGCTCGTCGTATCGGCGCGCGATAAACATCAGCCCCACGGGCATCTGCGGGTCCGTCTGCGACCACCCCGCCGGGACGACGATGGCAGGCAGCCCCGAGACGGCCGTCTCGATACAGTTCGGCTTGACGGCCAGCGGTAGGGCCGCCCCGTAGGAATCCACCGGCAGCACCAGCGCGTCCAGCCGCAACTTGTCCATGACGTTCTCGATATGCTCGGCGTTGGCGTTGTAGGTGTTCAGGCCGTCCGGGATGCCGCCTATGGGGTTGAGAGTGCCTTCGCGCGCGTGAGCGAGACAAGACGCAACGTCCTCGTAGACGTCCTTCGACCATTTCTGGGTCCGACAAATCTCCGCGTAGCTCGATACAGGCCCGTCGGTGCGCCCCAGGTGTTTGTTGATGGCAGCGACCTTGCCGCCCGAGTATCTTCGCTCGACGAATTTCGGAAGCCGCACGTTCTCGACGGTCTCAGAGCCGAGGCGCTCGAGGTCGGAGAAGGCGCGCGCCCAGGTCGCGTGCGTTGCGGCATTTCCCCCGGTGAAAGGCTCGCGGTAGATGTCGCCTGTTTCGGCGGCGAGCTTCCGGAGCACGCCGATGCGTCGGTCCTGGAGTCCGTCCTCATCGAGATAGGCGGTGAAGGTGTCGGGCCGACGCCACGACGGAAGGAGGTGGCGTGCGTCTCCGGGGTTTCGGGTCGCCATCGCGTCCAGGAGCAGCGCCGTATCGCGCACCGAGCGCGCCACGGGGCCGGGGACCGTGTCGAGTGGACCGCCGGGAAAGATGCCGTCGAGGCTGACCAGGCCGATGGTCGATCGCATCGTCACCAGGCCGTTGTAGCCGGCGGGTATCGACAGCGACCCGCAGCTATCCGTGCCCGTAGCTCCGACCGCGAAGCTCGCCGCCACCGCGGCACCGCTCCCGGCACTGGAGCCTCCCGGATTCTTGGCGGTGTCGTACGGGTTTCCGGTGCGCCCGTGGCGCCCCGCGATGCCGTGGACACCGTCGGCAAACTCGTCCATGCCGGTCGAACCGATCAATATCGCCCCACGCTCGCGCATCTGATCGAGTGCGTACGCGTCTCTCCTCGCCCGGGTGTCTTCCAGCGCGAAAGATCCATTCGTGGTGGTCGTGTCGGTCGAGTCGTAGTTGGTCTTGATCACGATAGGCACGCAGTGGAGCGGTCCGGTGAGCTGACCGCTCTCGCGGTAGGCTCGGTCGAGCGCCCGCGCATCGTCACGAACGTCCTCGTTGAGCATCACGAATGCGTTGATGGGGGCGCCGGAGCGCACGTCCAGATCGTGTCGGGCGATGCGCTGCAGATATCCCTCGACGATCTCGGCGCAGGAATACTCCCCGGCGCGGATGGCCTCGTGCACGTCTGCGATCGTCGCCTCGACCCACCGGAATGCCTCGGCTTCGTCACAGGCGTCGCCCCGGCCATCGGCGTCGACGTCCGATTGACCCGAGTTCGCCGTGTCGGGGCAGTTGTCGCAGGCATCGCCGATGCCATCATCGTCGCGGTCGGCCTGGTTCGGGTTCGCGTCGTAGGGGCAGTTGTCTCGACAGGAGCTGACGCCGTCGGCGTCGCCATCGCGGCCTTGTCCTGCAGGGCACGTGTCGCAGACGTCGCCGACGCCATCGTCGTCGGTGTCTTGTTGGAGCGGGTTGAAGATCGTGGGGCAGTTGTCCTCGTCGTTCGGGACTCGGTCGAGATCGATATCCGTATCGCATGCGTCGCCGATCCCGTCGTGGTCGGAGTCTCGCTGCTGCGGGTTCGACAATGTCGCGCAGTTATCGCAATGATCTGGTGCGCCATCGCCATCGCCGTCGGCGCTCCGCGGCTCGTCCGGTTCACAGGTCACCTTGGCGTAGACCGCCGGGTCGGCGTGGTGCTCGGCGCACCCGGTGCTGGCCACCCCGATGATGAGCAGGCTGAACAGGAACCAGGCGCGCTCGCGGGCCCGGAAGACAGCAAGAGGATGGCGATTCATTCGACACGGCTTCGCGATTCGATTAAACGGAGCTATACAAATTTCCGGCTGCGGCAGGTACTATCTCGGCTCCGAGCCAGCAGAATGTCGCAAACGTGTTTCGGTCGCAAAGACAAGTTCCGACGAATGATGAAACGACCCATTTTTTTCGCAGCGAGTGCGTGCGCCCTCGCAATCGTGATCGGCGTCACCGCTGGCTGTCGCGAGGGCCATGTCGGCCCGACCGAGGGCTACAAGCAGATGTCGGAGCTCGATTCGGTGGACTGGAACGCGTTTCGCGCGAACCCCCAACGCACCGGGTACGCGCCCGAGGCCGACGTTCAGGCGGTTCCGATCGAGCAGTGGCGCTACGAGGACATCAATACGACGAGCTACGGCGCCGCCAAGAGTTCTCCGGCGGTCGCCGGGGACACGGTGTATGTCGGCAGCGACGAGAGCATCTTCTATGCAATCGATCGCCTCGACGGCACGGTCCGGTGGCAGTCTGAGATCGAGGGGACGAGCAACGGCATCCACGGCTCGGCTGCAATCGGCCCGAACGGCCTGGTCTACATCGGCGCGTACGACGGCGGCGTCTACGCATTCGATCGAGAGTCCGGCGAGCGGCAGTGGGACTACATGCTCGGGTTTCAGATCGGGTCGTCGCCCGTTTATGTCCCGTCGCACGGACGCGTCTATACCTCGCACGAGCGCGATAAAAATGGGGGCGGCTATGTCACCGGCCTCGATGCACGTGACGGAGACGAGATCTGGGTGCGCAGCATCCGCGCTCACGCTCACTCGAGCGTTGCGATCGACGTCACGCGCAACAAGCTCTTCGTCGGCGACAACCTGGCGATCTTGCACGCCTGGAACCTCGAGACGGGCAAGCGCGAGTGGCAGCACCATTTGCCCCAACCCGGCGAGAATCAATCCGACATCAAGAGCACACCGATGGTCGTCGAGGACAAGGGGCTCGTCATCTTCGGGGCCTGGTCGAGCCAGGTGCACGCCCTCCGCGTGAAGGACGGATTTGAAGAGTGGTCGGTCGACGTCGACGCATGGGTGATGGGCTCGGCAGCGTACGCGCCCGGCCTCGAAACCGTCTACGTTGGCTCTCTCGGACCCACGAACGCGCTACACGCCATCGACGTGAATACCGGCGAGGAATTGTGGCGTTTTGAGACTGGAGGATCTGTCATGAGCTCGCCGGCCGTGGACGGCGACGAGTCGACGGTCGTCGTGGGCTCGGCGGACGGCAACCTGTATGCGATCGACGCTGAAACCGGCGAGCAGACCTGGAAGCACGAGATCGGCTCACCCGTCACCGGCTCGCCGGCACTGGTCGGCGACTGGATTTACGTGACAGCGGCCCGCGGCGACCTGGTAGCCCTTACGACCGAAGCCCCATGAAGGAACTCTCGAAACTCGGCCTTGTCTGCGTGCTCTCTGTTTGGGCGATAGCCTGCTCGAGCGGCGATCGCGGCACCGTGTCCAACAACTGCGTGGGCGGTTGTGGCGAGGACCGCGGGCCCGAGCTATTCGGCCCTGCTGACGAGCAGGACTGGGTCTCGTTTCGCAACGGGCCGCGGCGAACCGGCATCGCGGTCGATGCGACGCTGGGAACGGAGATTCGTGAGGTGTGGCGCCGAGACGACTTCCTGGTGCTCGACTACTCGGCCGCGAAACCCTCCGGCGTGGTCTGGGGCGACACACTCTTCTATCCGTCGGACGGTGGCACCATGTGGGCCTTCGATCGACACACCGGCGAGCCGATCTGGTCTCGCCACCTCACCGATGCCTCGAATGGCATCCATGGGTCGCCGGCGGTCACCCGATCGACCGTCGTCATCGGCACCTACTCGGGCTGGCTGCACACGCTCGACCGCCACACTGGCGAGGAGATATGGCGCTACCGGATCGGCAACGTCATCGGCTCGAGCCCGGTCTACGTCGGGGCGCACAACGCCCTTTACACCAGCCACGAAACGCCGCAGGAAGGCGAGCCGCCCGGTGGTGGCTACGTCACGCGAAACGACCCGCGCACCGGTGAAGAGACCTGGCGCTCCGAGAAGCTCCGTCACTGGCCGCACGCCTCGGTTGCCGTCGACCCCGAGCGCGGGGTGGTCGTCGTCGGCGCCAACGACGGCGTCTTTCATGCGTACTCGACTGACGACGGCACGGAGCTGTGGTCTCGTGACTTCGAGCCGGGCGAGGAGTACGACCCCGCCACGGCCGACATCAAGACCACGGCCGCGATCAGTGCCCAGCGCGGTCTGGCTGTATTCGGCACATGGGACCGGCACATCTACGCGCTCGATATCGAGAGCGGCGAACAGGCCTGGAAGGTCGATACGGGGGGGCCGGTGATGGGCTCGGCGGCGCTCCACGACGGTAGCGGGCGTGTCTATATCGGCACGCGCGCCGAGGAGGCGCTGCTGGCGATCGACCTCGATTCGGGCGAGGTCGCCTGGCGACTCGACGTCGGGGCGGGCATCGTCAGCTCGCCCGCGGTGAATTCAGCGGGCGACGGACTGATCGTCGGGACGAATGGCGGAGAGCTCGTCGGCGTCGATGCGAATGCTGGCGAGGTCGTCTGGCGCTTCGATGCGGGCGGCGAGGTGACCGCATCACCCGCGTGGGTGGGACGGCATATCTTCGTCGCGGCAAAAAACGGCGCGCTATTCGGACTCGAGACGGCTTCAGAGTAGCGTGATGCGACTAAGATCTGACATTGCGGTGGTTGTCTTCGCTGCGATCGCCCTCGGCGCTTGCGGCCCAGAGTATCCGGAGCGCGGCGACCGATACGAGGGGTCGCTCGACCCATGCGGGGTCTCGGTGGCGACTGGCGCAGCCGGGGCTGACGATGTCGAGCCGCGAAGGAGTGGCGCGGAGAGCAGGTTCTGGGACCACGGTCCTTACGAGGTCTGGAACACCAGTCCGCTCGATCGTTGCAACGATGACCCGACGATTGCCGAGGTCGATGATCAGACGGACGTACGGATGTATGTGACTTATCCTACCACGTCCGTGCCGACCCGAAGCGGGCGCGGCGACGTGGCGCCGGGGCAGTGGCCCGTCGTCATCTTCGCCCACGCCAACAACGACTCCCAGTGCAATATCTACCGCGACTACTGGTCGCTTCACGACCACTGGGCGAGCTGGGGCTTCATCGTCGTCTCGGTCGACGGGACCTATACGAACTGCCAGCCGGGTACACATCGCAACATCGTCGAGCGCAAGAACGGGCAACTGGCCGCACTGGACGCCCTCGACCGCCTGAACGAGTCGGATGACAGTCGTTTTACGGGGCGAGTCGACCTCAGTCGCGTAGTCTTTGCCGGACACAGCCGCGGCGGAGGTTCCAGCCTCATCGCCGCGCGTGAACACGGTGACGCGCTCGGCGTTATCGACATCCAGGGCATTGATCTGACCGCGTTCGGCTTTGGCGACGCTCCGATCACCGACTTTCCCGTCGTTGGTTTTACCGCCGGTGAGGACGTCGACCTGAATTACCCGCTGGTCGAGCCGACCGAAGATCAGATCGAATCGACCTACACCTGGGTCAATATCTTCGGCGGGATCCATGCGTATACGGCCGACGCGGTTCCGATCGAGCCCGACGACGAGCCATTCATACCGCGCTCGCGCCAGCACGATATCACCGAATTGTACTCGACGGCGTTCCTGCTGCGGGTGCTGCCGGGAGACGATGGGACGTCGCCGGGGGAGCCCGCCCAGATGGAGCGTTCCGACGCGGTGCTCTTTACTCATACCGGCGCTCGCCTGGTCGACGAAAATATCTCGCCGCTGGGCGTACATCAGCGCTGGCGGGGCCCGTGGAGCGCAACTCTCATCGATGATTTCGACGGCGAAACTCCCGATACGAACGCGCTAGGCCGGCCCAATGCGAGCGACGGCTTCACGCTTTCTGAGGAGACCTGGACATATCGGCCGGACGAGGAGGATCCCCGCTACATGTATCGCAAGGCGGTCTCGCGCCGGCTCGTGGCCGAGGGTAACGGCGAATTCGCGCTGGAGGTCGGGGGCGACGCGGCGATGGCGCCTGGGGAATCGTTACAGGCGAGGGTGCGCGGCCCTGATAGCGGTGACGCTGCGGTCTTCAGGGTGCGAGTCGAATGGAAGGATGGTAGCGAGACGGTCGTCGACGGCCGCGAACACATAGGCCCGGAGCCGTTGTTGAACAGGTTCACGCAGCTCGTCCTCACGGCCGAAGAGCTCGCCGTAGGTGATGTGCGCGCTATCGACCGAGTCGTCTTCGAGGTCAGCGGTGGGACGCTGTTTATCGACGACCTGCGTCTGGTGCACGAAGAGTGGGTCCAGCAGACCACGCCCTGACGGCCCTCCAAAGGGCCCACCCCTCTTAGAAACGGTGCCAGGGCCGTTTTTCTCATCCTGCGTCTGGTGCACGAAGAGTGGGCCCAGCAGACCACGCCCTGACGGCCCTCCAAAGGGCCCACCCCTCTTAGAAACGGCGCCAGCGCCGTTTCTTGCCTCGTTTTGCAGCGCGGAGACACGGCCCTGTGAAAGCGGCGGGGCCACGCTGCTGATCGGCTGTGGACGCGTCGGGTCTGCTTGCCTAGTATGGGCGGCGACGCTCGCGCGAGCAGGGAGCACGTGCGAGCCGCCCATGGATGGGCGGTCAACGGCAGTACACCACGGATGGCTTTATGAATCGCGATGATCGCGAACGCTTCGCCGATCTCTTCGATCGCCTCGTCGACCTCGAGAGCGAAATCGACGGCGACGACGAACGCTCTGCGCTCAGGGTCCTGAGCAACGCATTTCTGAACTATATCGATGTCTCGAGCGACGACGGTGAAGCCGTGGTCGGCGCACTCCCGTGGATCGCCGCCCTCCACCGTTGGTCGCAGCGAGACTGGGATGGGGCGAACGTCGCCGAGTACTTGCTGGCGAGCCCGGCGGTCTCGGCGCTGGGCCCCGGCTTGCTGGCGTCCCGACTCGCGACTCCGGTCGATGGCGGCGGCAGCTTGCCGCGGGCCCCGCATGCGTCGCTGGTTCGCGATGACTACCGAACCGTCATCGAGCAGTTGGCGCAGATGGACCGTGATCTCCGCGAACTCGCCGAGCTCGACGCCGGGCCGCGGCTCACGCGCGTGCTCTCCGATAGCCAGTTGGCGGCGTCGACCGCCGAGATTTGCGCGCTGGACCCGGACACGGAGCTGGCCGTGAAGCTCAGTCGCGATTCGGATGGCGTCCTCCACGCGACAGGCTTTCCCTGGAATCGGCGTTTCGCTCCCGAGGAGCCGCTCTGGGTGTTGGCCGGCCTCGAGGACCCTGAAGGGCGCCATCCTATGGCGGACACCGGATTCGAATTCGCGCGGCGCTCGCGCGGATTCGAGCGTGGACTGGCGACCAATATGGTCGAACACAAGCTCGCACCAGCCATCCGAGCCGCGCTCTTGTTTGGCCGCGGTGCCGGCACCGATCCCCATCAACTCTCGGATGTGCTGCGCCAGAGCGATCTGTTTCGCGACGACCCGGCGCTCGAGGCACTCGCTGTCGCGCTTGCGACTGTGCGGGGGCGTTTCCAAGACTATATGCGCGGTCTGCTACCGTTGGCCTCCCTGCAGCCGTGGGTCGAGTACCTGCGCGACGGCTGCGTGGAGCTGGCCGAGTCCCGTGATATCACCCTGCGCGAGGCGACCGGCTACGCGCACTACGCGCTACACCTTGTCCATATATGCGACCTGTGTGCCGAAGGGCCGGACGCCTGCACGGAAGCCACCCGCGATGCGCTCATGCACGTCGAGGATGAGCTCAAGGAGTTTGCGCTCGCCGGCAACCAGGGCGACTCGCCCCACCATGCTGCTTCGCTGGCAGCCTATGAGGCAACCCGCTGGCGTCGGAAGGGTGCGACCGCGGAGTTGGCCAGCCGCCTGACTCGCCTTCGCGGCGCCTGGCGGGCGGGGCTGCGGCCCGGCCCCATCGGTTCTCCACCGGTGCTCGACGAAGAGACGACCGCCCACAGCCGCGCGCTCATCGAGAGTCATTTCGACGACGAGTTGTTGCTCGCGGCGCTCGCGCGCGGGCTCCGGCACGCCCGAATCCGCGGCTTTGACTGGAGCCATCGTCTGGCTCCAGGGCAACTCCTTACATGCATGATTCTCGCGCTGGTCCAGGCCCGTGACCTGCCGGGGGTGGACATCACTCGCCCATTTTCGATCGACTTCTCGCCCGTCATGACGTGGCTCGACGAGGAGGCGTCGGACGCCAACTTCGACATCCTCTCGCGGATGCTCGCGCACCTCTCCGTCGAGCAGGTCGTCGAGCAGAGCCGCGAGCCGACGTTGCTGCGCGTCGGCCTCGTGGGTCGTGTGTCCGACGGTGAGGCGGATGTGCCCAGCGTCGACTTCGAGTTCGTGGCGACGCGTCAGATGAGCGCGATCTTGGAGTTGCTGTCGACGGCGGATGATGATGACCCGTTGGCCGAAACCCTTCGAGCGCGCCTCGATACGATGATCGAAGCCGGGGTTGCACCGGCGTCGGCACTTCAGGACGCCGAAGAAAGCGAGTCCGAAGATGATATGGTGGAGACTATCATCCCCACTCGCGAAGCTACCCTGTGACAAGAAGTCATAGGGTGGGTATACGTGGGTCACTGTAATCTTTTATCCTACATATCCCTACAAAGTGCGCAGAGGTGCGCGTGGGGCCTGATCTGAGGGCTCTCTGATAAAAAAATCGAGTTTTTTCATCGGTTGGCATAGCGGTTGCTCCTTATAGATACCGAATTGGCTGAACGTTTCCTATGAGTCTTTGGAGTCAACCGTGAAGAAAGTCATCTCCATTCTGGTCGCCATCATCACCGTTGCTTTTGCAGCGCCCGGATTCGCGGAATATCTCCCCAGCAATACCGACCAGCGCGATGTCGTGCCGAGTCGCGATCTGCTGGTCGAGTTTTTGGGCGGAGAGGGCTACATGCCGAGTCGCCTGGAGCTGCGAAAGGTCTCCAACGAGGTTGTCGAAGACCTCGCTTCGATTGCCGAAGACGGATCGGTCGACACCACCATTCGTGAGCGGGCCGTCGATTGCCTGGCGCTCTATCGCTCGGACGCGACGGCCCATAAGACGGTCCGCAGCCTGCTCGATGACGTGTCCCAAAACTCGCCGCTCTTCGACAACGCACTTATGTCGCTCGCGCAACTCGGTGGCGAAAAGGCAGTGCCTACGCTGGCCAAGTTCGTCGATACAGACAGCGAGAGCGTGCGCACCGCAGTCGTCGTCGCGTTGGGTCGCTTCGGCGGTCAGGCGGGCTTCGAGCTGCTCAAGCAACGTGCGGATATCGAGCAAGACGAGAACGTCCAGGCGCACATCGCACGCTATGTGAACTAGAAATTACACCAGGATTCCGGATTCCGATCCGGAGTGAGCGTCGCGAGGTTTATCTCCCGGTTAATCTCGCACGCGAACAATGAGAACCCCGAGCCACTTCCCGGTTGGCTCGGGGTTTTTTGTTCGGGGACGGCGGGGGCTCCCTTCGCGTGGCGGGCTGACGGGCGCGCTGGCGGCGTTGTCCTGCATCGACGATGCCTCCGGAGTTTTGATTTGTGGAGCGCCGTCGGCTTGTGGCGCGCAGGCTGCCAGCCTGCGAGTTCGCGCAGGAGCCCGAGGGCGTTTGCAGGGCTATAGGACTGTTCTGCCCGAGTCACGGCTCGTTTTGCTCGCGGGCGCTAAAAGCGCTCCGGCGACGTGGAGACCTCGCACCTCAGGGGTACTTCCTCGCATTCGCTCGGGGCGCGCACCGGGCAGATATGTGGCCCGCGGCATCTGGTGCGCGAGCTTTCTAGCTCGCCCCGCAGCTTTCCAGCCGCGGCCTGCATGCAACCTGGAGCAGCTCATTGTGTGACCAGCCGGCTGCGGTCATTTGGTAAACGCTCCTGCCGCTACGCCTGCTTAAATCGCCTTCGAATTCGCGAGTTCTGCGTCGAGGTCGGAATGCGATTTTCAATCGCGCTCTCGTGCCGTTCTAAACGGCCCACCCCTCTTAGAAATGCCATAGGGGCCGATCTTCGGTGGCATGGACGAGTTGCCTCACGATCGCTCGCGAACCCACCTCCTTCTCGATGCGCTCTTCAAATCCCGCCATATCTCCACTCTCTCTTCGATGCCTCCACGGATCCGAGGCTCCGCGCAGTCACGGATCACGGAGGTACGGAAACTGGACAACAGAGGGGTGTAAGCCCAAAGATCCCCCGATCTGCGCGCCTTTGGCGCTTCGGTCGGGGGCAAATGTTCACAAGCGTTCACAGCTGCTGCGGTCATTTGGTCAAAGCTCCATTAGCCGCGGCTTGCGTGCCTCCAAGAACGAAGAAAACCCCCGACCATCGGCCGGGGGCTCAAACACGACATCACGCGAACGACGCTACTCCCGCAGCTCCGCGAGTATCTCTTCGGCCTTGCTCACCTTGATGGCGCCATCGGCGATGAGCATGTCGATGACGGTCTGCATCTCGTCGGCGGTGGCGCCGGCGGTCGCGGCCACGCTGCGCGCGTGGAGCGACATGTGCCCCTTCTGGATGCCCTCGGTCGCGAGCGCCTTAATCGCACCGAGGTTCTGGGCGAGGCCGACCGCGCCGAGCACCTCGCCGAGCTCCTTCGCGCCGTCGATACGCATGATGCGGTGGACCAACTGTACGGTCGGGTGCAGCTTGATCGGGCCGCCGACCGTTCCGACCTGGACCGGGATTTCGAGCTCGCCGACCAGCGTCTCATCGTCGGTGACGTGCCATGTGGCCATCGGGCCGTATTTACCGCCTCGCGCCGCGTAGGCGTGCGCGCCCGCCTCGATCGCCCGCCAGTCATTGCCGGATGCGATCGTCACCGAGCTGACACCGTTCATGATGCCCTTATTGTGCGTCGCAGCACGGTAGGGGTCGGCTTCGGCGAACTCACTGGCCTTCTGAATACCCTCCGCAACCTGCTTGCCGGTATAGCCCTTCCACCCCAGGTCCTCGAACGCGATCTCGCAGCGCGTCTTCACCAGCCGTCGGTCGGCGAGGTTCGAGAGAATCCTGAGGAAGACCGTGCCGCCCGTGAGTTCTTCGACTCGGGGCGCGATCCCCTCGGCCATCGTGTTGATGAGGTTCGCCCCCATCGCGTCGCACGCATCGATGAGCAGGTGCACGACCATCATCTTGCGGTACTCGCCATCGTCGACTATGCGGACTTCGATGTCCTTGGCTCCACCGCCGCGCGCGACCATATTCGGCTCGAACGCGTTCGCGGCGCCGAGCAACTCTGGCTTCGCTTCCAGCACCGCAGCTTTCGCTGCGTCGAAGTCATCGAGTCCGACGACCTGGATTTGACCGATCATCGTATTCGAGTCACAGGTCGACTCGAAACCGCCGGAGTTGCGTACGATCTTGGCGCAATGGCTCACCGCTGCGATGACGCTCGGTTCCTCGATCGCCATCGGGATGATGTAGTCGCGATCATTGATCAGGAAGTTCAGGCCCAGGCCCAGCGGGAGCTCGAGTATGCCGATGGCGTTCTCCACCATCTTATTGGCCGTGTCTCGCCCGAGACCGCCACCCTGATTACGAAGGTATTCGGCATCCTGGGGGTTCAGCGCCCCATGATCGACGAGGTAATTGAGCCGTTCGTCGAGATCCATACGGTAGAAACCCGAAATCCGGCTGCTCGGCCGTTCGGACTCGACGGAATCGTCTTCCAGTGCGGTCTTGCTCATCGGTACGCGTTCTCTTCCTTCCAGCATAAGCCGTGCCTCCCGCAGCGCCTCATCATAACTCGGTGGCGTCGTCTCGGGTCGCGGTGGCCCTTGGCATTCGACGCCCTCTGCTCATCACAGAGTTCGATGCACGTCAACCTCGATCGGTGACGTAATCGACCAAAACAATCATTGAGATGCTCCGCGAATTCCATCTCTCCAACGCCGAGCGAACTCGCATATACCGGCAGAACCGCCAGGGAGTCACGTCGGCATCTTGAGTGGTAAACAGTCGTACGACAACCTACAACAGACTTTCTCGCGAATGGTCGTCAGGCGCGAATGAGTGGTCGACAGGGCCCACGGGTCGTTCTCGCTGTAATGCCAGATTGCTGCGCCGCGTCATGTCTACTGTCGGAAGCGACGGATGTAGAGTTGGGGATCGAGGCCCTTCGCCCACCGAACCAGAACCTGCACCGCGCCCTGGTAGGGATCGTCGCTGTCCAGGTCGACATGCGTCCACACATCCTCGACTTCGCACACCCGCGTCATGCCATCCCACCGCGTCAGGATATGCTCGCCGACCTGCGGGACGCGAAATTGGTGGTCCGAGCGTGCTCGTGAGACGGCGTATTCTGCGTTTTTATCGACGATCAGAATCTGATACATATGCCACCAACATCTGTATGGTTTGAAAGGAACCGGTCGAGTGCCCTTAACGGCCACTCGCCGCCCGCGCTCGCCTCGGCGGCGCGTTGCTTCATGACAATGTCGTACGACTGCCGCAGTATATGATTGAGAACAGGTCGGTGGAAAGCCGCCGGCCGAAATTGCCTCTGGGAGTGCTGGATGAAACGCGCGCTGATGCTCATGACCTTGCTGGCGATGATCTGGCCAGCCGCTGTGTTCGCACAATCGAACGACGACTCGTCGCAGTCGGAAGGGCAGTCGGGCTCGGCCGAGAATTCACCCTATGTCAGCGGTGAGCTCGAGGCGACCCCGAAGGATAAGGGGTACGGTGAGCACACGCCCGCTGAGGCGAACCGCTTCCCGACGACGCTATCGGACGAAGCTCCCGTCGACGCCCCGATGGAGCGTACCTCGATGGGCGACAAGAATATCCTCGTGCCCACGGCCGCGACGCCGGAGAAGGGTACGTGGATCATCAGCTCGCACAACTTGCTGGTCAATCACCTGTCGTACGCGCCGTCGGACTCCGTCGAGCTGACGCTCGGGCTCAGGATTCCGACCGCGCGTCAGGACTTCATCGGTTCTTTCTCCTCGAAGTTCGCGCTTGTCGAGACCCGCAACTACTCGCTGAGCGTCCAGCCCTTCGCGGCGTACTCGAACGGCATCCGAACCCTCGATACGAGTCAGTTCGGCCTGGGGAGCGGGCTGCTCTTTGACTGGAAGGTCCACGACAACGTCATGATTCACTTTGGCGGATACGGCTTCGCCAACCTCTTCTACACCTTCAATGAGCGCGACACGAGCGATTGTGGCACCCGCTCCGAGTTCGGGCCCGACTGCATCGGAGTCAACACGCGCTCGCGAGCTTTCCCCGCCGGCGGCCACTGGATCTCGGGTTCGACCGGCATTAGCTGGTTCCTCGGCGATTCCTTCAGCCTGCACGGCGAGGTCATCCTCGGCGGCGTCATGGGCACCTTCTTCGGTGTCGAAGACAACAGCGAGGCACAAAATCAAGAGATCCCGGAGCCGCTCGACCTCGCGGCGTTCGAAGACCCGACGTTTAAGGCCGGCTTCCCGCACGGCTCGGGGCCGACCTGGTCGTTCGGTGTCGGCTACGGCTCCGACGGATTCGCCATGCAGCTCGACTTCGTCTTCTTCCGCAACATCGATGACCCCGATACCGTCGTGGTCGACGAGAGTCAGGAGATGCGACTGTTGCCGGTCGCCGCTGCTTCATACGCCTTCTAAATAGAGTTGCCGTGGCCGACGAAACCCCCAACAGACAGCCGCTCACTGGCACCGCCCTCCCTCGCATCGAAACCGAGATTCCCGGCCCGGCCTCGGAGGCGGCCGTCGATGATCTCGCCCAGAGCGAGTGTCCGGCGATTACCGCCCGGCGCGCTCGTCGCCACCAGGCAACGGGTGCTTCGCAGGATCCGATCGTCTGGGAGCGCGCACTCGGGGCGAATATCGAGGACGTCGACGGCAACCTCTACGTCGATCTGACGGCCGCATTCGCCGTCGCAGGCCTCGGACACAACCCTCCCGAAGTCGTCGCGGCCGCGCGCCACCAGGTCGGTGAACTCACCCACGCCATGGGCGACGTCTACCCGGGGCGCATCAAGATCGAATTCGGCAAGCTCCTCTCCGAGGTCGCCCCGGGCGAGCTCCAGCAGTCGATCTTCGGCCTGTCCGGCGCCGATGCTGTCCAGGCTGCGCTCAAGACGGCAGTCGTACACACCGGCAAGCCCGGCGTTATCTCGTTCTGGGGCGGCTATCACGGGCTCTCCTACGGCGCGCTCAGCGCAACGGCCTATCGACGCGAGTTTCGGGAGCCGTTCCTCGACCAGCTCAGCCCTCACGTGACCCACGTGCCCTTTCCGGATCCTTATCGGCCGCCGTTTAGCCTCCCGCACGACACGGCGCCCGAGCAGGTCCGCGACACCGTGCTCGACTACATCCGCGACACCCTCAGCCATCCGGCGAGCGGCGGCGAGGGCATCGGCGCGATCATCGTCGAGCCGATCCAGGGGCGCGGCGGCGAGGTCGTCCCACCTCCCGGCTTCCTCGCCGGGCTGCGAGAGATCTGTGACGAATACGGACTCGTCCTCATTTTTGACGAGATCTACACGGGCTTCGGCCGAACTGGCTCGCTCTTCGCCTGCGAGCGAGAGGGCGTCATCCCCGATATTATGTGCGTCGGCAAAGCCGCGGGCGGCGGCGCGCCGGTCTCTGCGGCCATCGGCACGCCCGAAGTCATGGGTTCCTGGGGCCTGAGCACCGGCGAGGCCATCCACACGTCGACGTTCCTGGGGAACCCGCTCGGATGTGCGATGGGCAAGGCCGCCGTCGAGACTATCATCTCGGGCGACTGGCCCGCGAAGGTCGACAGGCGCGGCGCCGAACTCAGACAGCGCTTCGAGCAACTCGCCGCGCGCTTCGACGCCATCGGTGATGTGCGCGGCCGTGGCCTGATGCTCGGCGTCGACCTCGTCGAGGACCGCGAGTCTCGCGCTCCCGACGGCGGGCTCGCACTCGGTCTGATGAGCTGGTGCCGCGAGCACGGCTACCTGATCTTGCCGTCCGGAACCCACGGAAATGTCGTCGCCATTACGCCGCCCTTTGTGATCACCGACGCCCAACTCGACGGCTTCTTCGATGTCTTCGAGGCGGGGTTGGAGCGGCTATCGTAACCGTCTAGAACTTGACTCCCGCCGAGGGTCCACGTAGGACAATGAGACGTTGTCCTCACTAGCTGTCATGCCGGGTAGTAGCCATGTCATCGGATGAACTCAAAGCGCAGGAGACCGAACACTCGTCCGGTGGTGTGCTCGTTCGCGCCGAAGAAGACGAGAAATTCGTCTGCCTCGTGCAGATTCCGACGCGCGGCGGCAATCCGAGCTGGCGACTCCCCAAAGGTTGTATCGAAGCGGGTGAAACGGCTGAAGAAGCAGCCCTTCGCGAGACGCGCGAAGAGACCGGCTGCAATGGGCAGACCATCACCGAACTCAGCGACGTCGAGTACTGGTATACGCGTTGGGACGAGGCGCGCTCCAACCGGATACGCGTACGGAAAGTCGTGAACTTCTACCTGATGCGCTACGAGGACGGCAATATCTGCGACCATGACGACGAGGTCGAGGAAGTCCAGTGGTGCAGCTTTGCCGACGCGCTACAGACCATCAGCTACGACGCGGAGCGCCGCGTGCTCCAGGAAGCCATCCACGCCTGGGATGCCTACCTCTACCGACAGCAATTCGAGACCGACACGGGCGCGGCTGAATAGTCCGATTCAGTCGACGTCAGCTTCTGCCCTCTCCAACCCGAGCTCTTCGTCGTCCACGGCCACCTCGTCCTCGAGCTCCCGGCCGGCCATCCCCAGCAAATCAGACACCAGCGCGGTCGGCAGCACCTCGTCCACGTTCGCGACGATATCGTTCGACGGCGTCGGGTAGCGGTTGGCCTCTTCGGCGGTGAGCATCGTTCGCATCACGAATCGCTGGTCGTCGCCGCTGACCACCAGCCAGGCCGATACCGGTCGGTGTCGCTTACTCGAGTTGACCTCTTCGGCGGTGACCTCCGCGCCGTACAGCGTATAGCTGGGCTCGTCGATGTCGATCTCGGGCTCGTGGCGCTCGATCCACTGAAAGTGCGCGTCGCTGAAGACGATGGCGCGCTGGAAATCCTCCTCTCGGACCGCGAATCGCAGCAGCAACGGGCGCGCCATATAGAAAAAGGCGATCCAGGCGACGACCGCGACGGCCGAGATGATCAGCGCGATCTCGGGCGCGTTCATCACGCCCTCGTACGCATTTGCGGCCGCGATCAGCACGGCCCCGACGCCGAACAACGTGCCTGCCAGAGCGGGATGCTCTCCCAGCCATCGCATAGCGCTCGCAAACGGCTCATCTCGTGGGAACTCCTCGACCGCGATGTACTCGATGCGTTGCTCGTTCGACATCTCTTGGCCTGCCTGCTGGTTCGTCGGTTGAAAAGCTGCCGCGCGATCTTAACTTGAGCGCGAATCGGGTCGAACCGGTTGTATGAATCTTTAGAACTGCACAATCTTTGGAGGTCTCAAATGAGCCATCATGATATTTCGGGCATGCTCAACGGTCTTCTGGCCGACTATATGGTCTACTACCAGAAGCTCCGCAACTACCACTGGAACGTGAAGGGCAAAGAGTTCTTCAAGCTCCACGAGAAATTCGAGGAGGCCTACAACGAGTCCGCGATGTTCGTCGATGGCATCGCCGAGCGCATCCTCGCGCTCGACGCAAAGCCCTACTCGACGATGGCCGAGTTTGTCGAGCACGCCGACCTCGACGAGGACCACGGCTCGCCGGGCTACGAGCAGATGGTCAAAAACCTCATCGAGGACATCGAGACGCTCAACGACAAGTCTTACGACATCTCCGAGGGCGCTGAAGAGCATCGCGATCGCACCACCGCCAACCTGCTCGACGACATCGTCGACGCGCAGGAAGAGCGAAAGTGGATGTTCAAGCAGTTCCTCGCCAACTAGAACGAGCTGTTCGAGCCGTTCGAGAGCACCCGTCGAACCCGGCGGGTGCTCTTTTTTCTCTGTCGCACCGATCAAAACCGAAACAGCGCCGTCCCCCACGTATATCCGCTCCCGAATGCGGCCATGGCGACCAGGCGGCCCTCCCAGATGAGTCCCTCGCGACGAGCGTGATCGAGCGCCATCGGCAGGCTCGCGGCCGTGGTATTTCCGTAATGATCGATCGTGTGAACGATCTGATCTTCGGGGAGATCGAGCCGCTCCGCGACCAGCTCATTGATACGGCGATTGGCCTGGTGGGGAACGAGCAGGAGGTTGTCCTCGACGGGCTCGATATCGTTTCGCTCGAAGAGCGCGGCGAGCTCGCGCTCGAGGTTCTCGACGGCGGCGCGAAAAACAGCGCGGCCGCGCATCTTCGGGTAGTGGCGGCCGGCATCGATGTCCGCGCGCTCGATATGTGGATGGCTCGCTGTGCCCGGCAACTCGCACCACAGGCTCTCGGCGTGACTTCCATCGGCCCCCAGTGAGATATCGAGCAGCCCGCTGTTCGCCTGTTGGGAGCTGGTCGACCCCCGCTCGACGATCACCGCGCCGGCTCCGTCGCCAAACAACACCGACACATTGCGCCCCTCTTCGGACAGGTTGAGCCCGGGCGAGTGCGCCTCGGCACCGACCACGAGCACCCGCTCGTAGAGGCCCGCGCTCAACCATCCCTGCGCCACCGAGAGCGCGTACAGAAATCCACTGCACTGGTTTCGGATGTCGAGCGCGGGGCGTCCCTCGAGCCCCAGCTTGGTCCCCAGATACACGCCGCTTCCGGGGAACTGTACGTCCGGCGACAGCGTGGCAAAGATGATGGCGTCGACGTCGTCGGCCTCGATACCGGCATCTCGAAATGCGTGCCGACTGGCCTCCAGCGCCATATCCGACGGAGCCTCCCCGGGCTCGACATATCGGCGCTCCTTGATGCCGGTCCGGTCTTCGATCCACTCCGGCGTCGTACCTAATTTGGCGGCGAGCTCATCATTGGAGACGACACGTTCGGGGGTGTAGGTTCCCGATCCTTTGATCACGAGAGACATCGCTTTATCCGGCGTTCGATACAGAGTAGGACACGACTGATGTAGATTCTCGCACGGATTCGCCGCCTTGCCAAAATGGTGATCGGTCGAGCCGACATCATCAGCGGGTAACTCCGAACTTTCAAAGATATTTGAAAATCCGGGCCGTATGGGTATCTTTTCGCTCTGAATCGAACCGTCCGAACGCGCAAATTCGGACGGCTTACACCTCGATGACGCGGGCGCCGGACTCTTTTAGTGCTGACGCGATCCGCAGGCCAACGCCATGATCAGTTCTCACCTCGCTTCCATGAACTTTCGCCGCACCGAGCTTCCATCGGTGAGTTGGCGAGCCGCCGTCGATGCACTCGACGAGTGGAACGAGGTCAGGATCTGGCGCGATCCCGACGGTATCGGCTTCATCGGCATCGGTGTAGCGCGGGTCTTCGACTCGCCAGTCTTTCACCAGAACGTTCGACGCTTTCGTGAATTCGCCGGTGAGATCAGTGACGTCGCGGTTCCGGCCTTTGTTGCATCCGCGTTCGCGCCGCAGGCAGAGTCTGCACCAGAATGGGAGGCATTCCGGCGCTGCGAGGTCGTGGTGCCCAGGGCGACGGTGGCCTTCGACGGCGACCGTGCGTCCCTATTTCTCTGCGGATCGGCCAGCGAGATCGGTGGCCTCGAGGATCGTATCCGAACGCTCCTCGCCTCAGCGCACCACGAGGATGCCTCCGTGATCTCTTCGCTGGAGTTCGAGTGGGGCGATGCGCAGTTCCGTGCGCGCGTCGACGCTGCACTCGAGCGCCTGAGCTCCTCTCGGAACCTGGAAAAAGTCGTCGTCGCCCGCCACCTCGCCGTGTCCGCGCCGCGCTCCTGGCGCACGCCGGAGACCCTCGCACGACTGAGCCGGCAGTACCCCGACTGCTTCGAATTTGCCCTTCGGCGTGGCGAGGCGACGTTTCTGGGCGCGACACCCGAGCGCCTCGTGCGTGTGCGCGACCGCAAGGCGACCACCGGGGCGCTCGCCGGATCTGCGCGTCGCGGCACGGCCTCCGATGAGGACCGGCGCCTGGCAGCAGCCTTGCTGGAGAGCAAAAAAGACCGTGACGAGCACGACGTCGTAACCCGAATGATCACGTCCAAGCTCGAGCCTCTGAGCACGTCCGTCGACGCGCCCACCACCCCCGAGTTGATGAAGCTGTCGAACGTCCAGCACCTCTTCACGCCGATTCAGGCCGAGCTCTCCGAGGGTGTGGGCATCGGCGAGGTCGCCCGTCGGCTGCATCCGACGCCGGCCGTCGGTGGGATGCCGCGCGCCGAAGCACAGAGCGCGATTCGCGAGCTCGAGGACTTCGATCGCGGCCTCTACGCCGGCTTCCTCGGGTGGGTGAACTCGAACGGCGACGGAGACCTGTCCGTATCGCTGCGCTG
>JBNJFZ010000062.1:0-3023 GCA_051747295.1 Myxococcota bacterium | reverse complement strand
CCGACGACGTGCCATTGATCGCCGTGACCGCCGATCGCCCGGTGGATCGACTCGAGTCCGGCGCGTCGCAGGCGATGGATCAGACGAAGCTCTACGGAGACCAGGTCCGCTGGTTCCACGATTTGGGTCTGCCCGAGTTGGATGCGCGGCGCATTCGCGCGCTGCGCTCGACGATGGGCCTGGCGTGGCGGCATACGACGTCCATGGTTTGCGGTCCCGTGCACCTCAATGTGCCGTTTCGAAAGCCGCTGGAGCCGGTTTCGGTGCCCGAGGAGCATCGCGACGCCGTCCCAGCTCCACTGCCCGACGATATCGCCCGTGCGGTCGCGGGACGAGCCAACGGCGGCGCATTCTCGCCGTTCGACACGCCGAAGAAGACGCCTGGCTCGGACACGGTCGAGCGTGTGCTCGATGCGATGCTGGGCGCGGAGCGACCCTTGATCCTGGCGGGCGCCGACCCGTCGGGCGCAGCATACAGTCGAGTTCTGAACCGCGTTGCCGGCCGCCTCGGCGCGCCGGTCCTCGCCGAGCCGACCTCTGGTCTTCGATTTCAGCCAGACCTCGACGCGATATTGTCGGCGGGCGATGTGTTGCTGCGCTCGAACCTCTACGAGCAGCTCGGCGAGCCGGACCTGCTGATCCAGATCGGCAAGCCACCGCTGCACTGGGCGGCGCGCAGGCTCAGCGGCGCGCTCGACGCAGCCGAGAGGATCACGGTCAGTCCGAGCGGCCGGCGGCTCGAGCCAGAACATCATCCAACGTGGTTCATCGAAGCCGATACGCTCGCGTTGCTCGAGGCGGTCGAGGACGAACTCGAGCGACGTTCTGCTTTCGACACGTCTTCGGCGTGGCTGGACGCGCATCGCGCCGCAAGTGGGGCAGCAGCGAAGGCGCTGGCAGCGGAAATGGATAACGAGGAGTCGCTCCACGAGGCGCGCATCTGGCACGAGCTCGGCCGGGTGCTGCCCACGCACGCGGCCGTCTTCGTGTCCAACAGCATGCCCATTCGGCACTTCGACACATTCTTGCAGGGCCGCTCCGCACCGTTGGTGCCGTTCTTCAATCGCGGGCTGAATGGAATCGACGGCATCTTGTCGACCGGCCTCGGTGTGGCGCATGCCCGCACGGTGCCGGCACGCGATGGCGCTCGACGAAGCAATACCGTCATCGTCACCGGCGACGTCGCGTTCCGCCACGATATCGGCGCGCTCATGATGGCGCGCCGAGTCGGCGTCGACGCCACGATCGTCGTCTGTGACAACAATGGCGGCGCGATCTTCGGTGCGCTACCGATCGTCGACTTCGAAGACGAGTTCGAGGAGCACTTTCTGACCCCGCCGGGGCTCGAAGAAACCGATCAAATGCTCGGAGTCGAGGTCGCCGAGGCGTGGACCTTCGAGAGCTTCGTAGACATGCTCGAAGAGTCGTTCTACTCGACAGGACTCCAGATAATCCGCGTGTGCACGGACCGCGAGCTCGACGGCACACTCGCCTCACGCCATGTGCACCGCGCCGTCTCCGCCGCTCGGGACGCGGTCGAAGACAGCCGAGCGGCCAATCAATACTCGGTCGCAAAAAACGATGAAAAGCCGCCGCTCGTGGGACTGCACGGGTTTTCGGGGTCGTCCCGAGACTGGTCGCGCCACGAGGACGCCCTCGCATCACGCGAACTCGTCTCCGTCGACCTCCCGGGACACGGTGCAAACCCCAGGCTCGACGTATTCGGGGGCAACGGCCTCTCCGACGCGACCGCCTGGCTCGCCGGCGTCCTCGACACGCGCGGGCATCGGCGCGCCCACCTCGCCGGATATTCAATGGGCGGCAGGATCGCGTTGGCGTTTGCGCTCGAGCACCCCGAAAAGGTCGCGTCGCTGAGCCTGCTCGGCGCCCATCCCGGCATTCGAGACCCGGAGGAACGCGCGGAGCGGGCCCGCTGGGACGAAAAAATGGCCGAGCGGCTCGAGTCCGAGGGACTCCACGCCTTCGTGGACGAGTGGATGCGGCACCCCGTGCTCGTGGACCAACTGAGTCTCTCGCACGGCAGGATCGTCGACGCACACCTTGGGCGACTGGACGCGACGACCGCTGGCCTGGCTCGAGCGTTTCGCGAGCTCGGGACCGGCAGGCAGTTGCCGATGTGGGACCGCCTCGCCGACCTGGACCTCCCGATCTTATGTCTGGCCGGGGAAGATGACGCGAAATACGTGCGAATCGGCGAGGAACTCGCGCAGCACGCACCGGACGCCTCGTTTGCGATCATCGACGGGGCAGGGCACAACGTATTGCTAGAGAATCCCGACGCCACGCTCGCCGCGATTCGAGCGCATATCGAACGAGTAGAGTCCTCATGAGCACCCAACAGACTATCTCCGCGCCTCGCGCGTGGGTCATGGCTACGAGGCCCAAGACGCTCGCCGCAGCCGCTGTTCCCGTGGCCGTGGGCACAGGCGTGGCGGTCTCGCACGACCAATTTCAGTGGTTGCCCGCGCTCGTCGCGCTGCTCGGGGCGTTCTTGATCCAGATCGGGACGAACCTGGCCAACGACTACTTCGATTTTCAGAAGGGCGCCGACAACGAGGACCGGCTCGGCCCGACGCGCGTGGTATCGAGCGGCCTGATCTCCGCGAAAGCCGTCCGCAACGCGATGATTCTGGCCTTCGCGCTCGCCGCAGCAGTGGGTAGCTACCTGATCTGGCTGGGCGGATGGCCGATTCTGGTCATCGGCGTGCTCTCCATCATGTCCGGGATCGCGTACACCGGCGGGCCCTTTCCGCTGGGCTACAACGGCCTGGGGGACCTCTTCGTCTTCATCTTCTTCGGCGTCGTCGCAGTCATGGGCACGTATTACGTCCAGGCGCTGGAGTGGTCGCTCGAGTCGTTCGTGGCGTCCGTGCCCGTGGGCCTCTTGTCTGTCGCCATCCTGATCGTCAACAATTACCGCGATATCGACACGGATCGAGCCGCGGGGAAAATGACGTTGGCGGTACGGCTGGGGCGCTCGCTGACGCGTGTGCAGTACCAGG
>JBNJFZ010000061.1:15139-27742 GCA_051747295.1 Myxococcota bacterium | reverse complement strand
GGCACGGGTCCGGCGGGGACGAGCGCATTGCCCGTCCGACCAAAGTAGCCGTTGCGCGCATGGTCGAGGTTGCTCGCCTCGAGCCAGTCCAGGGCGCGGAAGTATCGGTCGAAGGCACGCTCGTACGCAGCTTGTCCCCCCGCGAAGCCGGCGTTAGATGCTCCGTTGTTGATGCGCTGGTAGATCCAACGCCGTTCTTCGGAGTGGGGCCGGACCCATTCCACTTCAAAAGTCGACTTGTCCTGGTCTTCTCCGACAGCGCGAGCCGCATCACCGTCGTCGAATGTCTGCTCTCGAAAATGGGGGGCGTCGAGGTCCGGGAGGCCGCCGCGTGGAATGATGTTCCGCCGGTATTAGAGGAGGACGGGGTGGACTTCAGGGGTCGAATGCAAATCCGAATCGTGTCCCTGCCTGTACGACGTGGGTCACCGGATCTGTCCAGGGAAAGTGCTGGTAGCCGACCATCAGTACGAAGTAGGGCAGTAATTTGTTGATCTTCGCGGTGGTCACGCCGCCGCCGATGCTGGCTCTGAATCCGATCTCTGGCTCGGGATCCGTCGGGGACGTGATGCCGACGGCTGCGAACTCCAGATCCGCGATATTCGAGATGTCGGTAAAGCGAAATAGCAGTGGCACCGCGGCCTGAACCCGCGTTTCGAGCGGCTCGGAGTCTCCACCGGAGAGTGGCTGGAACCCCGCGGCACCGCCGACCTCGACTCCGACGCCTACGAGCAGGCGGTGGTTGATGCCCCATGCCGGCAGTAGCCGGCCCGCTCCGCCCGCTCCGGTGAAGGCCGAGCCGCCGCGAAGTGACAGGGACGCCGCTCCGACGCTCTCTCCGAGGATGACGAATCGCGACGCGGGCCGATGAATCCCGGTGAAATTCTCCTCCGGCTCGAGGTAGAAGGGGCAGCGATCACGCTTTTGCTGGGCGGCGAGCAGGAGCGCCCGTGTGCGCTCGAGCGAGAGCTCCTCGCGCAGCTTTCGGAGCGGCACGCCGTCCTCGAATTGGTCCTCGGCCGGTCCTCCCTCGAGCTCGATCTGTCTGGTGATCCAGCCCTCGAGCTGTGTGGCTCGCTCGACCGGGACCTGGCAAACCGAGTGCAGCGCCATGGGCGTAGCGCGCTCGATCTCGGCGTATTCGATCAGCCATTCTGCGCGCTCACGGGTCTCGACGACCTGCCTGAGGTCCTGGTAGAGGGCACGCTCGGTGCCGTTTTTCGGCAAGGGGCTGCAGCCAGCTGCGAACGCGAGCGACAGCAACATACAGATGGTAGCAAGGCGAATCATGGCACCCGATTTGTCAGTTGGAGAGACGTCCAGCGCCCTTGCGCCGGACGATCAGTGTAGTAATTCGTCGATCTCTCGAAGCGCCTCGAGCGCGCCCATCGCGATCGACAGTGCTGACTCGGGACCGTGTGCCTCGCGGGGATTGATTCGGATGAGATCGACATCGTCGCGCGACGCCAGGCGCTCGCAGCGATGGCGAACCGTTGGAACCGCAGTACCCGCTCCGCATTCGATAATCACCGTGCGTCGTCCCGCATTTCGGTCCAGCCAGTCGCCCATGCTCGACTGCTGCCGGTTCGTCCGGCGCGCCAACCACCGGGCGTCGCCGAACATCAAGATATTCGGCCGAGCGATCGTGCCGCACGCCCCGCACTCGGGGAGTTCACTGGTCGCTCGAAACGTGTCCTCGTCGATCTCGACCTCCACCGGCGCGCCACTCCAAATCTCGTCACGACACGGCCGATGGCACTGCATATGGTGGATCGACCCGTGGCACTCCATGATGCGGTCGTCGGAAAACCCCGCGTGTTGGAACTGGCCGTCGACATTCGAGGTAAATACGAAGCTGCCGCCGTCCATCGCGCGACCCCACTCGAGCAGTATCTCGAAGCCGTCGTGGGGTTCGGTGTCACGGTACAGTTGCAGTCGATGGCCGTAGAAGCCCCAGGCGAGTGCCGGGTCGTCCCGGAACCAACGTGGGTTGGCGAGGTCGTAGAAGTTCAGGTCGAGGTTTCGAAACGGGGGGTAGGATCGCCAGAAACCTTCGTCGCCCCGAAAGTCCGGCAGCCCCGAATCCACGCCCATGCCTGCGCCGGCACCGATGAAGAGCGCGTCGGCATTCGAGATGATTTCAGCGGCGCGTTGTATCGACATAAACGGCGGGTTGGTCTGAAGGTCATGCGACTTCGACGAACAAATAAAACGTGGCCGCGGCCCCGAGGTAGCTGAACATGACCACGATCGCTGTGAGCACCTGGCGCGCTGGACTCTGCTGACCGGCGTACTTCCAGGCCGCGTACGTCACCGCGCACAGCACGCACTCGGCTGGTAAGATGTACACGGCGATGCCGGCGACCAGTTTGACGTCGACGGGCTCCCAGATCGCGAGCTTCGGCAGCAGGACTTCGGACCCACCAAAGAGTACGAGCCCAGCCGCCACGGCCGCGAATATCCCCAGGGAACGCCTCCGCTGTTCGGCGCGCAGCCCGACGAATATCACGAGGAACAGCGGGATGGTCCACATCAACCCCATATACATGGGCACGGCGCCGACTCGCACCAACCCCGGTGCGTTGAAGACGAGCGAGCCGACGACCTCGGCCAGAAACCAGTCCGGGACGATCTGTAGGATGCTGATCGGCAAGACAAAGGCCCAGATGCGCAGCCAGAGATCGTGTCCGCGCCACCTCGCCACCGCTGGCAGGGCGATATTGTAGAGCACGACCAGCACGAGGATTCGCACGCCCAGCGACACGCCGTCCAGCGGCAGCAGTAGCGCCGCTGCGGCGATCGCGCCAAACGCGATGTGTAAGAGCAGGGCGTCGACCTCGATCCTCGCCATTGCTCACCCTCCGATCTGGAGTCGATCATTCCAGGCTGCTCGGGCGTCCAGCCCGAAATCTTCGAGGCGAGGCACGATGACATCGCTCATGGTCGACAGGAAGAGGTCTCGGGCGTGATCTGACGCCGAAAATCCGATCTCAAAGGCTTTCTCGAGTTCGTCATCGTCGATCCGCCCCGGGGGCATCTCGCTCATCATTTTGGACTCGAGATACCCAAATGCGGTCGGGAGATATGACGAGAGCGCGTCGGTGCTCGCACCGTCATCTCGCTCGGTCTCGAAGGCGAGGTAAGCCCAGCCGAATCTGGCGTGCAGGGATTCATCTCCGGAGAGCTGTCGGAGCACCCGCCGCACGAACGGATCGGAGGCTCGTTCATGCTCGGCCGTCAGCAGCGCCATCGACACGGTCTCCGAAAGGCAGCTGGCGAAGACGACGTTGCGCAGGGCTGCCTGGCGAGGCGACACGTCATCATGTGCCGGGATGGACTCCATCTCGAGGTCGGCTTCGGCGCGCGCCTCGCCGCCCAGGTATTCCACGACTTGTCCGCAGAGCCCTGCGTGTCGAAGCTCGTCCATCGAGCAGCGCAGCACCACGGTCTTGAAGTCGAGCGGCGCCTCGGCGGCCATCAACTGCGGCATGATCTGTGAGAAGACCGCCGCGCTCTCGTGCTCGTGGACCATCCGCCGTCGCCAGCTCTGTCGAACGCGGCGCACGTGCGGCGCGTCGGTGCTGCCGGCAAACGACTCTTTTGGTTGGAGTTCTGGGCGGTTTTCGCCGCGTCGAAGGAGGCGGTCGAGCAGACGCTGGTGCTCGGTCTCCAGCGGGCCTGCGCTGGTGTGGATGTCGAGAGTGCCCATGGCGTTATGCGACGAGTGCGGGCGGGACGAACGGGCCGGGCACCGCGCAGGCTCCAGCATCGGCGAATTTGCTCCAGGAGCCGCCACTATCTTCGCAGCAGTCAGCGTCGTTGCTCGCATTGCACGACTCCGGGCATACATCGTCGAAATCCGGGCTGCAGCTCACACTCGCATCACCGTCGACAGTATCGCTCGTGTCTTCGACGGTGTCGGAGACGTCCATCTCGATGACGTCACCGGTGTCCGCAGCCGAGTCCTCCGCGATGTCCGTCGCATCTGCGACGGCGGTGTCGGTCGTATCGCCGGTGTCGCTCGCCGTATCCGCGGCATCCTGGCCGCCGACGTCCCAGCCGTTGTTGTCGCCCTGCGTCTCATCGGCGCAGGCAGCAGCGCCTACGAACGCGGCGCTGAGCGTGACGGCCTTCGCTGCGCGAAGTGCACGTTGCTTGAGCGTGTCTTTTGTGTCGGTCATGGATGTCCTCGATATGAAAAAAGCCGCCACGCAAGCGCGAGGCGGCTCGGTGCTCGTCGTGTCAGCTCATTGAAGCGGCAGTGAGCCTTCCAACGTCGCGTCCAGGATGATGAACCCGGCGCGCAGCGAGACGGCACGGTTCAAGACGTAGTCGAATTCCAGCGTGGTCAGGGCCGGGGCCAGGCTCGACAATCCGCTCAGGTCGAGTACCGGCAGGTCGAAGGAAAGCCCGGTGCGCAGCGTCTCTTCGAGCTCCGGCCAGACGGTATCCAGGATCAAATTCTCCAGGGCGGCTCCGCCGAAGAACGCGGAGTCGCCCGTCGTGTCGACCACCCAGGCCGAGATCTCTGGTTCGTCGGGGACGGAGAGTTGGATCTGATTGTTCCGCAACGTCACGAGGATGCCGGCCTCGATGGAGATAGCGTACGTATCGGTCTGGGCGGGGAGCTCGACCTCGACCTCCATCTGGCCTGCTCGCAGCATGAAGTCGTACGGCTGACCCTTTTCGGGTTCGCTGAGCACCGGTTGGAGCTTCGCGGAGAGCGATGCCGATTCGGCCACGTTCGCGAAGTTCTCGGGCAGCAGCGGGGTAAGGTCGATCTCGAGGAATCCAACCTCCCACATCGAGTGCAGCAGGCCGTTCAAGAGGGCCAGGCGCAGCCCGATTTGAGCGCGGCTCGACTCGTAGAATGGGACGTCTGAGGTCAGGGGGGTGGTCAGAGGGATGCCGGCGCTGTCCGTAATGACGGGCGCCTTGTCGGCGGTGACGTCGGTGGTGAGCGAGGCGACCGCCGAGTCGCGATACGCCGTCTCGAATTTGTAGATGTTGCCAGCCAGGCTCAGGGAGACGGGATCGGTGAAGTCGGTATCCAGGTCGAAGGAGAGCCCGTTGAGCGAGTCCTCGAGCGACTGGAGTGCACCGGCCAGTAGATCCGGGAGCTGTTGGATGAACTGGTCCTCCAGGGTATCGATCAGCACCGCTTCGATCTCGGAGCGAAGCGCACTCTCGGCCAGCTTGAAGACGGCGTCGGCCTCGGAGCTCGCGAAGTTGCTCTCCGCATTCTCGAGCGCGATGTCGAGTTGGGTGATCTGGGCCTCGAATTCGTCCGTCGGCGACGGTTTGGCGACGTCCATGACCGCAACGGCGGACATCTGCGCGTTGATAGAGCCGTCGAGGTTCAAGTTTTGGTCGTTGAAGTCCAGCGAACCCGCGGTCTGGAGGTCGAGCTCCTCGACGAAGATGAACATCTCCAGGCCGGAATCGGTGACGTCGATGAACAGTTGCGGCTGGCCGACCCGCAGGTCGAGTACACGCAAGGTAAGCGCGTCCTCGTCGAACAGGGGGTCTGGGATCTGCGAGAGGAAGTCGACGTTCTCGAGCAGCAGTTGCAGCACGTCGGCGACGTCGCTGGTGACGATCTCGGTCTCACCGATTTGCTCGTAGGACTGACCGTCGTCGAAGAAGGCCTGACCGAGGTCCAGGATCATGCCGTCCTGGTAGCCGAACTTGGACTCGTCTTGCGTGGAGTCGGTCGGCCCGTAAGCTGGCGCCCACAGGACGTCCATTTGCGCGCTCCCCTCCATGCGTCGCAGGCCGTCGGTGGCCACCACATTGATGTGGTTGACGCCGAACACAGGTTCGATCTCGGCCGAAAAGCTCCCGTCGCCGGCGAGCGTGACTTCCTCGCCGTTGACGAAGGCCTGAAGATCGTCGGCCGTGTCTTCAACGATGCCTTCGACCGTGATGACTGTTTCGCCATTGACGCCCAGTTGCTCCCCGGGCTGAGGCGAGGTGAGCTCGATGTTCGGGGGACCGGTGTCGACGTAGACACGCTTTTGTCCACAGACCGGATTGCCGTCCTGACCAGCTTCGACCGTGCACGCCTCGAACGTCACCGGGCCATCGGCCGCGAACTCCCAGCGCCCATCGGCGTTTTGGGAGGCGGCATCACTCGGGGTGACCGACCACTCGACGTCCGCGCCGTTGAGCGGGTCACCGTAGATGTTGTAGACCGTGGCGAGGGCCTCGGGCTTGGCGGCCGGTAGATACACGGCGAGGGATGGGTCGAGGCCCACCTCGACCGCTCCGGGCACCTCCTGGAGGTCCGGGTCCTGGGCGTCTTCCTCGACGTCGGCACCGGCGTCTCCACCGGCGTCGGCGCCGTTATTGCCACCGCCATTATTGGGGTCGTTTCCGCCACCGGCGCATGCCGATAGTGCCAGCGTGGCTGCCAACCCGATGACCAGAAATTTTAGTCGTGTTGCTTTCATCATTTTATCGTCTCGGATTATGGCAGAAGTCCAAATGCAGATTTCAGGATCAAGTGAGTCGTCGTGCCGCCGAGTGTCGGATTGCGCAGCCCGAGCGAGCGACCGGCCGGGAGGCCGTATTGGCCTACCGAGTTCGGGAGCGTGAAGCTCGGGATCGGCAGTGCCGGCAATGCGTTATTGAGCGAGTCGTCGAGGACACCCTGGAGGAGGTTCCTCAGGAAGTCCTCCAACACTGCTCTCGAATCGGCGTCCAGTGAAATCCCCTCCGGGCTAAAGTACAGCTCGGTGATGCTGATATTCTGGAAGTTGAGCTCGTCGCCGTTCGTCAGCGTGATGCCGGTCTCCGCGACGCCGCCCAGCTTGAAGGCGACGGGTTCGTCGAAGATGCCCGGATACGTCAGGTCGAGCGTGATGCCGCCCAGGTAGATGATGGCCTTGTCAGAGCCCTTGACGGTGGCCACGGGTGGCAGCGCCGTCGACATCGTCGCGGTGGTCCCGTCCGGGAATCCGCCGCCGCCCATAGCGCTCGCCACGTCGGCGTCGAATAGGCCGCCGCGCCACAGCGCGTGCAGTGCCTGATTCAAGATGCCGACGTGGATAGCGACGGTAAGCGGCCGGTTGCTCGTGGTGTCGAGCAGCACCGGGCCGGTCGGCATCGCGACGCCTTTCGACGGGGTCGCGTTGCCCGTCGAGCCGGGTGTGAGCTTCACGCCGAGCCCGAAGAGCGCGCGTGTCGGATTGACCAGCAACTCGCTGAACTTGACCCCGAAGTTGATGGGCAGCGGTTGGTTGCTGTCGAATTGCGGCACGTCGAAGGTGCTGCCCAGCGAGGAGACGTCGAGGCTGCCGACGACCCCGTCGAGCAGATCGTTGAGTTCACTCTTGAGGAAGTCGCTGATTGTATCCTCGACGACTCCTTGAAGCGTTCCTTGAAAGAGGCTGCTGATCCATCCGTCGAGGAAGTCCGGCAACCCACTATCCAAGTTGACTTCTCCAGACTGGACCGAGACGGTCCCGCTCCTCACGGAAATATTGGGCTTGTCGTTGCTGTCGAGGTTCAGGTCGAAGTCGACCGCAGCATCGACCTCGGTGACCCAGACGTCGACATCTTGATCGAGCCCCGTGCAGTACCAGGGGATGTCCACATAGACGAAGATGTGGAGGTTTCGCACCTTCGCGTTCAACCGCAGTCCATCTTGAAGGAGCGTCAGCGAGGATTCGTGGGGTCCGTCGATGCGGTTTCCGCTATAGTAGATTTCGCGACACGTGCCGTCGTCGAGCAACTTGCCGCTCCCGTCGGGATTCGTCAAAGCGTCGTCGATGGCGTCGCTGATCCCGTCGCTATGCATCGCGGTGAGCAGCAAATCATTGAGGCTGTCTGTCTGTTCGGTAAGGTCGGTCGAGGACCAATTGCCGTCGTCGACAGCTTCCTGCTTCATCCGAAGGCTGACGCCATCGTTCAGGAAGTCGCCTTCAGGGTGGTACTTGTCAGAGGCCAGAAACGCACACGTGGTCGAGTTCTCTTGTTGCCACTCGCCGGTGATCGCGTCACGGGCCTGAATATCGACGAAGTTAATGCCGAAGCGTACCGGTATGTCGAGCGAGAAGTTGCCGTTCTGGTCGACGCTGACGACCTGGGTGTTGACCCGGACCTCGTCGATGCCGTGCGTGTCGCTGACGGAGCCCTCGAAGGTGACCGTCGACCCGAGCACTGGATTGCTAGCGCCTCCGATCATCGAGTTGTTCGCCGGGTACTTGCAGCTGATCGCGGGGCCTTCGCCGTTGACGATGACCTGCGTGGTCTCCTCGAGCGTCTGGTCGTCGAGCGTCTGACCGGTCACGGTCGCGGTGACGTCGTAGGTGTCTTCCACGTCGAATTTGAAGCGGTCGTCACCAAACGCCGTCGCGTTCGTCGGTTGCGTCGTGGGTGTGGTCGTCACGTCGACCGGCGCCCACGGAATCGCATTGCCGTACTCGTCGGTCACGATGGACTCGATCGTCACGACCTGGCCGGTATCGTAGACCGGCTGGCTCGGCACCTTTGCGATCGTCAGGTCGGCGGGCAGGCCGGGGACGACCTCGATATCCGCGCCTTGTTCTTCCTGAGCGCCATCGACCGAGCAGGACACCGTGTAGACGTCCGCGGTCTCGATGGTCACCGTGTTGTCTTCAACCGTTACACCACCGCCACTCGGGCTCGTCTCGACGGTGGGCGTTTCGCCCTCGACCAGGTTTCCGTAGGCGTCGTAGACCGTGCAGCTGGCCTCGACCGAGCTGCCCGCAACCATGGAATTGCGGGGGAGCTCGGTGACGACCGTGTGGGCCGGGCCCGGTTCGATCGTCAGCTCGACCGGCGTCTCGTCGATGAGACTCAGGTCGGGCGACTCACAGCGCAGCGACGCCGTGCCCGCGATTCGTGGCAACAGCCGCAGAGTGTCTTCCTTCGTAAAGGAATCTTGCGGCGAGTAGATGAGGTTCGGCGACATCGAGTCTTCCCACTCGACGGTATTGCCTTCGGCGTCCTGCAAGATGCAGGTGACGTCGAACGCAGTCCCAGCCGTGACCGTGGTCGACCGGACTTCCGTCTCGATCGAGACCGGTGGCCCGACGGATTCAGGCGGCCTGGTATCCTCCTCGGTCGTATCCTCGTCGGACACGTCACCGGCGTCAGCGCCGTTATTTCCCGGCGAAATGCGCTCCCCAGCCGCATTATCGTCGTCGCCGCAGGCCGTAAGGCCCAATCCAACCGAGAGCAAGACCGCGAGCAAGCACCTGGCGTACTTGGACTCGCGAGCCTGCATCAAAACGCGTTCTCTGCGTTCCATGGCATCCTCTGCACGAACTTCATCATTTTGAAATGTGTCTACGCATCGACAGTATAGTGGCCTACGCGTTGCGCAGCAAATGCACAATGATTAAATCTGTCAGATTTAAGACCGCCCGATCATGTGGACAAATACAGAAGAGGCTGAATCGATGGACGCGATACGTGCAGGCGAGGGCGGCGATACTGACGAGAAATCCACGGCTGCGTTGGTCAAACCCGCGTTAGTCATCGCCGTCGTCGCGATTTCCTTCGCCGCTATCTTCTTTCGAAAGGCTGCGCCTACCCATCCGCTGGTGTCTGCCTGCCTTCGCCTGACGATTGCATCCGCTCTGCTCGCGCCCTTTTTGTTTCGCGCCATCGATCGCGGGCAGATCTCCGGGCGAATGGCGTTGTATGCGGCCGCTGCCGGCGTCCTCTACGGCGTGCACTTCGGCGCGTGGGTCTGGTCACTCGAGATGACCACCGTCGCCGCGTCGGTCACCATCGTCACCGCGACGCCGCTCCTGCTGGCGCTCGTCGGCGTCTGGACGGGCAGGGATCGGCCCGACGGGCGCCTCTGGCTCTCGATCGGACTCGCGGTCGTGGGACTCGTGCTCATCGGCGGCTACGACATCCTGGTGACGTCGACGACCGCGCTGCTGGGTGACGGCCTCGCGTTGCTGGGGGCCGCGGCGATGGCGGGGTATCTGTTGATCGGTCGGGCGCTCGGCGACGAGCTGCATGTACTCGGCTTCGCCGCGATCGCCACCTTCGTAGGCGCATTGTGTACCGGCCTGGCCGCGTTCTCGGTGGGCATCCCGCTGGAGCCCGCGTCTTTCGAGGCGCTCTTTTATCTGGCGCTGGCTGCCCTCATCCCTCAAATGATCGGGCATAACCTGCTGACATGGTCGCTGCGCCACGCGAGCCCGACGTCCGTCGGTATTGCGACGGTGGGTGAGCCTGTCGGGGCGACGATCCTCGGCTGGATCTGGCTCGGTGAGACCGTGGCGCCTGTGGTGATCGCGGGGTGCGCTGTCACGTTATGCGGTGTCCTGATCGCCGTCATGAAGCGTCGATCAGCCTGAGCGCCGGCTACAAACCCACCTCATGTTGCTCCGAGATCATGTGTGCAGTCGGCTGTACCTGGTCACTCATATGGTGGTCATACCAGTGTACCTCTTGACCACCGAACCTCGTTTAGTTATGAATGGGGTTATAGTGTGACTCGCGAGTCAGTACACGATGAGGGCGCAGGAGAACGAATGTTTAAACCAGTAGAGAAGAAGTCCCTGGCCGACGCGGTATTCGAGCAACTCCGCGATCAGATTGTCAGCGGCCACATGGAGCCGGGTGACGCACTCCCGGCGGAGCGCGCGCTCAGTGAGCAGCTCGACGTGAATCGAGGGGCGGTGCGAGAAGCGCTCAAGCGCCTCGAGCAGGCCCGATTGATCTCGATTCGCCACGGCGGCGCGACGCGTGTGCTCGACTACCGAACCAATGCCGGGACCGACCTGCTCGCCGAGTTGCTGATGAACTCGAGTGGCCAGATCAACTCGAAGGTCGCCCGGAGCGTCATGGAGATGCGCTCGGCGCTGGGCTCGGACATCGCCAGGCTCTGCGCCAGGCGGGGCGGGGCCGATATCGATGCGAAGCTCTCGGAGATTCTGGAGAGAATGGAGTCGAATAAGGGCGACTTATTGGCGTTGCAGGAGCTGGCGATGGAGTTCTGGGCCGTGCTCGTGGAGGGCGCCGACAACGTCGCCTACCAGCTGGCGTACAACTCGCTGCGCGAGACCTACTCCAAATTTCAGGGAATCCTGGCGGGCTTCTTCTCCGACGAGCTCACAGATTTGGAGACCCACAAGTTGATCGCGGACGCGGTGGGCGAGGGCCGAGAGGATGACGCCGAATTCTACGCGCGCGACCTGGTCAAGCTGGGCGAATCGCTGATCGCAGATCTCATGGACGCTCTGGAGTCGGCGGATGCGGCTTCTAGAGCATGACATTGGCACCCGTAACTGGAGAGGAGACGCATATGAGTACGGCGACACACGAGAACGCTGGGCCCGGCAGAGGTCAGAACGGCACGACGTCTGACGAGCAGCGGCTAGACGGACGCACGCTCATCGAGGACGACAGCCTGCTCGACGCGGTAAGCAAATTCTACCGCCACCCGACGCCCATCTTTATCACGACGCTGTTCGCGGTCGGGTGGGTCGGGAAGTTCATCGTCGGTGGGTGGAGTTGGTGGGATCTGGCGCTCGTGGGGGGACTGCTGGCGTTTTGGCCCGTGCAGGAGTGGCTGATCCACGTCTTCGTCTTGCACCTTAAGCCGATCGAGATCTTCGGGCATAGATTCGAGCTGCACCTGGCCAAGAAGCACCGCGAGCATCACGGCGACCCATGGTATACGCCGGACGCCTATGCACCATTTCGTTCGCTTCTGATGACCGTACCGCTCGGGCTGGGCGTGTGGTTTCTGGTCGCACCGAACTGGGGCATCGCTTTTATGGGAGCTGCGGCGTACGCCACGCTCGGTCTGGCCTATGAGTGGACGCACTTTCTCGTCCACACCAACTACCGGCCGAAGACCAACTTCTACCGTCGGTTATGGAAGAACCATCGGCTCCATCACTTTAAGAACGAAAATTACTGGTACGGCGTGACGATGTTGTCGGGAGATACGCTTCTGGGGACCTCGCCGGATGTAACGTGCGTGGAGACGTCGGCGACGTGTCGAACGCTGGGCGTCGAGGATACACCCGCCGCTGAGTGATGTTCACCCGGTCGGGTGGAAAGTCCAGTTGCCGAAAAGTGGAAGCTCCAGACGCCAACTGGAAGGTTTAGTTGCCACGTTTGGCACAGCTGTTGTGAAGTGATAGATTATCGGGGAATCGGCGAGCGGAGGTACGCTCGCCGGCTTCGAGGGAATAAATCGACGTATAATCGATTTTTTAACACTGCTGGCAAGAGGGTTGCAGTTGTAGTCTGCCAGCAGCAAGTCAGGAAGCCTTCGGGCAACCCGCCGACATCCCTTCCAACACCCAACACCCACGGCGGGTCTGAAGGCACGGGCAGCAATGCCCACGAATACGCCTACACCCCAATGGGGCGTAATCGTCAAAACCTGATGTCCCTTCTGGCGCCTCTCCGGACTAACCCACCGGAGAGGCGCTTTTTTTTGATTCGCGGGTGGGGGCGTCTCCCTTCGTCAGGCGGGCTGATTTGCACGAGTTCTGCGTCGGCTTGCATCGACGATGCCTCCGGCATCGCCTGCTTCAGCCGCCTTCGATCTCGCACAAATCAGCACCACCTGACTCGGTCCGACGCCCCCACCCGCGAATC
>JBNJFZ010000061.1:0-15039 GCA_051747295.1 Myxococcota bacterium | reverse complement strand
CTGACTCGGTCCGACGCCCCCACCCGCGAATCCCACTCGTTCCGGATCAGTCGCGGCACGCTGTTTTCGATACCGCTTGAGGCGGCGTCGATGCTCGGTGCGCGACGCTCCGGCGTCGCCGGGACCGCTCTGCCGGTCCCGAACGTGTTCGCACGCAAGTCGCGGCACGGAGGCCGCGAGGCGGGCGCAGAGGCCCGCGCACCGGTCACTTTCGCCATTTCGACGTCTAATCCGGATCCAGTGGGCGAATCAGGGAAGGGCGACGTTATGGAGGAAGGGAGTGGCGCCTGCACAGGACCTACGCTTCCAGGCCGGGCACGACGAAGTCGGGTGTGAGCTCGTGGCTATCCCAGTCGAGCGCGCCGTGGTCCAGGCCGGTGGCGACCAGCGCGCAATCCAGCCCGGCGCTGCGAGCACCGCGGATGTCCGTCTCGAGTTGGTCGCCGAGCACCACGACGTTGTCCGTGCCGCAATACTCGACCCCTTGCTCGAACATCCGACTGTGTGGCTTTCCCAGGCGCCGAAACTTCAGCTCCCGATGGGGGTATCGACTCTCCAGGATCGCCTCGAGCATCGCGGCGACAGCGCCGCTGGTAATGCCGTACGCGGATTGGCTGCGTTGGTAGATCAAATCTGGGTTGGGGAGCAGCATCTCGGGCGGATTCCCCGCGTCGATGCGGTCCAGCAGTTGCGTCAGGACTTCGTCGATGGTCGACACGAACGGATACCCGGATTCGTCGCAGATAACGAGGACATCGAATTCGTCACGAGCGGGGTCGACGAGTGTTGCGTTGGTCTGGCGAATGTACTCGCGGGCTTCATCGGGACCGAGAAGGGCGACGCGACCGTCTGATAGGCCGTGTTCTTCGAGGTGAGGGGCGATAAGCGAGGCAGATGTGATGACCTGCTGGTCTTCGATCTCAACGCCATCGCGACGGTACTTCTGTGCGCAGCTGGAGGGCAGGCGCGAGGCGTCGTTGGTGATAACACAAAAGGGCTTCCCCGAGTCTCTCAGGCGTTCGATGAACTGCCTGGCACCCGGGAAAGCCCCTTGCGTGTGGACGAGGACGCCATAGGCGTCGATGAGCACGCCATCATAGCGGCGTACGAGTTCGTCCGCGCTGATCTGCTCGGGAGAGGGCATTACTGGCCGCTTTCCTCTCCTTCCATGTCGGCTTCGATTTCGGCCTGCAGATCCGCTGCGGCTTTGTCGACATTGTCGGCCGTGATTTCAGCCTCGGCCTCGGCCTCGTAGCCTTTGACCAGTTCGTTGCGCTTCTCGGTGATGGTCGGGCCCTCGGGTTCTTGAGCCGGCTCTTCGGGCTCTTCAGCCTCGTCCGCGGCTTGTTGTTCCGCCGACGCCTCCGAGTCCGCCTTTGAGTCGGTGCCCTTGTCATCATCACAGCCAATGGCTGTCAGGGAGATGAGCAGGGCGAGGGCGATGAGTGTACGTGTCCAGATCTTCGACATGATATGTCTCCTGAGAAAGAATCGAGTTCAGCACTTATGCGACGTAAATAGCGATGGGTCTTCGACCGGCGTTAGTCGTCGTTGCCTTGCTCGCCTTTCTCACCTTTCTCCGCGGCTTCTTTCGCCTTCTCGGATTTGCCCTTGTCACCTGCTTTGTCACCGGAGCCGTCACCGCCGGGGCCAGCTTTGTCTTTGGCTTCGCCACTGATCTTCGCAGCTTTGTGGCCGAATTGCTTCATCTTCTTCATGTGTCGAGCCTTCTCCTTTTCCTCGAGCTTGGCGGCTGTTGCGGCGAGCTCTTCGTTCTCTTTTTCCTGAGCGATCTCGCGGATCCGCTGGATCTTGGCGAGACGCTTGGCGTGCTTATCGAGCTCTTTCGTGGTCTTCTCATCGAAGTCGGGGCCCTTGGCTTTTCCGGCAGCGCGCTCGCCCTTGCCCATCTCGCCCTGCTTGGCTTTCTCGGCGGTGTCTTTGCCCTTGGCGGCTTTGTCTGCCCCCATTTCGCCTTTTTCGCCTTTCTCTTTGGCTTTCTCCTTGGCTTTCTCGGCTTTTTCCTTGCCTTTTTGGCCTTTCTCGCCGCCTCGGTCGCTCTTGCCCTCCTGGGCCTTTTTACCCTTTTCTCCGCTCTTTCCCTGAGCTGAGGCATCCATCGGGGCGCCAAAAACCAGACCGAGAAGGGACAAGGTGGCAATAGCTGTCAAAATCCGTCGTATCATTGTTGCTCCAGTGATGGGGCTTGTGTAACCGCGCGACTGCCGCATCCAGGCGAGACTGCGGGCAGGACGGTGCCATTGAGCTATCAAAAAGATGACTCCTGAATAAAAAGTGTGGGGTGAAACCAACTCGGCGTCAATGTCCCCAGACTCCTGTCTCTGTTTGTTTCAGGACGCGGTGAGCGTACTCACATCGTCGGTCGTACGATGTGGTGTCGGGGGGTTGAGGATCGCGTGGAGTCGAGCGTCGACATCGGAGAGTTGTTCCAGCGTGATGGCAAGGGCTTCGACCTGCGGTACGACCGGGGTGGCGTACTTGGCGAAGAGCTCCCGGATCGTACTCAAGGAGGGGTCGAACGCGCTGTCGATGAGGGGGCTGATCACGTCGTTGTTAGAAGGGTCGCTGCGCAAAAACTGCTCGATGATGTGGTAGCCAAATTCGACGTGATCGCTCGTGCGCTCGAACTGTCGTCGCAGTTGAGCCCGGAGCGTCGGCATCATCCCGAGCCGGTCGAGCGTCCGAGCGAAAATGATGTAGCCGCTCCTGGCTAACACGCCCTCGGTGACCGCGGAGATGGCGAAAAAGGCTTCGATCAGCGACTTTCCGTCGCGTCGATCGAGAGCGGTGTCGACCGTACTCTCCAACCAATCGAACATGAAGTGGCGATAGCTTTCGCCGAAGAACCGATTCGGACTGCCGACCCTACCGGTGACCTCGTCGCTCACGACCCCAAATAGATCGTGAAAGCGTGCTTTTTCGGCGAGCAGGGTGGTAAAACACTGGAGCTCGTCGACCTCGTGTCGGTCGATAATAAGAGGGACCAGGCGTGAAGATTGCGAGAAGTCGCACCGGGTGCCGGTCTCGAATAATGCCAGGTACGCCAGCAGCGGCACCCGATATTCCGAGGAGAGCACCTCCCAATCTGTGCGGTCTTGCCGAAAGTCCAACTCGGACAGCTCTACGTGCGCTACTCGCTTCGCCTCGGTGTACAGGCGACCAGGGGCGGAGCCGCACGAGCTTCGATGCGAAGGTGAACCTGTGCCTCTCATCATTTTGTTCTCTCCGGAAAAGAGATCTCGAACGATGAATCTGACCGACGACGATCGCCGCGGCGCAAGTCTTCCGACCACGATAGAGACGCGCTCTGCCGATGACGATCGTGTCTCAACGCGCATTCAATCACGGTACAAAAAACTTACGCAAATTTTATGAACTGAAGATGAACATAGGCACTTGTTACTGAAAAGTCGAGTAGAAAAGCGATTTCTTTGTCGTATCCACGTTACATCGTGTCGGGATGGACTTTGGACGAGGGGAAATGAGTCCAGACATGGCTTGCGCAAGCGTCGGCTTTCGAGGATCGTGGCCGGTACTGCGAGCCCTGCTTGACAGCTACTCGTGACCTCACTTAGTAAGCGGATACTAACTTTGGGATCCCGGTGCGGGATCCCGTCATGTCTCAAGTGTTGAGCATAAGGAAGGACGATGACGAACTGGAATGCTCTGGCAGATCGAGTGCTGGATGGAGAGACGATTAGCCGCGAGGAGGCGCTCGAGGTCGTGGAAGCACCGGACGACGAATTGCTGGCCATCCTCCACGCCGCCTTTCGAGTTCGCAGCAAGTATCACGGCCGCAAGGTGCGTGTGCACGTCCTCCAGAACGCCAAGAGCGGGATCTGCCCGGAAGATTGCAAGTTCTGCAGCCAGTCCATCAAGTACCAGACGGACGCCGAGCAATACTCCATGAAGGAGGTCGATGACCTCGTGGAGGGGGCCAAGCAAGCCTATGAGAGGGGCGCGGTCACCTACTGCATGGTCACCGCCACTCGCGGGCCCTCCAATCGCGACATGGAGACCATCGTCGAGGCCACCAAGCGCATCAAAGACAAGTATCCGGTCAACATCTGTGCGTCTCTCGGAATCCTCGAGGACGGACAGGCCGAGAAGCTCAAAGAGGCCGGCGTCGACCGCTACAACCACAACCTCGAGACATCCTCCAACCACTTCGACAAGGTCGTCTCCAGTCACACCTGGGAAGACCGCGTCAATACCGTCAAAATGGCCAAATCGGCGGGCATGGAAGCATGTTGCGGCGGCATCATCGGCATGGGTGAGACTCAAAATGACTGGGTCGACCTGGCGTTTAGCCTCCGAGAGATCGGCGTCGAGTCGGTGCCGCTCAACTTCCTCAATCCCCGCCCCGGCACGCCCCTCGGCGAACAGGTGAATACCGAGCCGGAAGCCAAGCTGCGCCCTCAGGAGTGCCTCAAGGCGCTGGCGATGTTCCGCTTCGTCCACCCCGAGGCCGACGTCCGCGTCGCGGGTGGACGCGAGGTCATCCTCGATCAGATGCAACCGCTGGCGCTCTACGCGGCCAACTCCTTCTTTACCGAGGGTTATCTGACCACCGGCGGGCAGGGCGAGTCGCGCGATTATAAGATGATTACTCAGGCCGGCTTCGAGCCCGAAGTCGTCGAAGCTTAACCGAGATTCACAATGAGTGACCCGAAGATCGTCGTCGTCAGCGGCACTGACACCGAGATCGGGAAAACGCTCGTCGCCTGTGGCGTCGCAAGGGCTCTCGTCGACCGAGGCCTCGATGTCCGCGCCGTCAAGCCTGTCGAGTCAGGCACGCAACCCGATCCATCACCTGCCGAAGACGGCCTGCTGCTCGCAGAAGCAGCAGGACAGCCCGACCCTCCGCACGCCTTCGTGCGCCTGCGCGAGCCCCTGGCGCCTCCGGTCGCCGCCGAGATCGACGATGTCGAGCTCGATATGGACGACTGGTGCGAGCGAATTCGAAATATCGCCGATGAAGTCGACGTCGACGTGCTGTTGGTCGAGGGCGCCGGCGGTCTGCTCTCCCCGCTGACCTGGAGCGAGAACGCCCGAGACCTCGCCGAGCGGCTCGACGCATCGGTACTGCTCGTCGCGGTCGATGAACTCGGCACGCTCAACCACACCTTGCTCGCCGCCGAAGCGCTCCGACGTGGGGACCTGGAGCTCGAGGGCGTCGTCTTTAGCACGCCCGCGCAGGCCGATTCATCGACGGGTAGAAACGCCGAGACCTTCCGCCGATTTTCCGGTATCGACCGCGTGGCGACCCTACCACGGGTGGCCGACTGGAAGGACGCTGCCGAGCACCTGCGCGGCGTATCGAATTGGATCTATCCCGGGTAATCCTATGTCGGACTGGATGGACTGGCTGGACGGGGCGATGGGGGCGTTGGATGCGTCCAATCTTCGGCGCGAGTTGCACCCGCTAGCCCCTGAAGACGCGGTTCACGTGCAGCTCTACGGCGAGGACGTGACGCTGTTTTCCAGCAACGATTACCTGGGGATGTCGCATCATCCCCGCGTACGCGCTCACCTGTCAGACGTCTCCCAGAGCCAGGGTCTCGGTCCACGAGGATCGCCGCTTATCTGCGGCTATACTGAGTCGCACGCGGCGCTCGAGCGGGAGCTCGCTGAGCTCAAGGGGACCCAGTCCGCTTTGCTGTGTCCGACGGGTTTTGCTGCGAATCTCGCGGTGGTTTCCTCGTTGGCCGGCCCCGACGTCCATGTCTTTTCCGACCGCCTCAATCATGCGTCCATCATCGACGGGTGCCGGCTGGCGAAGCGGCGAGGCGCCAAGCTCAGCGTCTACGACCACAACGACACGGCCAAGCTGGCGGCACAGATCGAGGCCAGCGACGCCGAGCGCAAGCTGGTCGTCACCGACGCGGTCTTCAGCATGGACGGAGATCTCGCGCCGCTGCCCCAACTCGCCGAGATCTGTCAGCGCGACGATACGATGCTCATCGTGGATGAGGCGCACGCGACACTCGTCTTCGGAGACAGCGGCGGCGGGCTGGTCGAACACTTCGGCGAGGAGGAGCGCGTCGACATTCACGTCGGTACGTGCAGCAAGGCCTTCGGGACTCACGGTGGTTTCGTGGCCACGAGCCAGGCGCTGCGCGAGTTTTTGCTCAATCGCGGCCGCTCCTATATCTACTCGACAGCACAGCCGGTCCCGGTCGTCGAGGCGAGTCGCGCTGCGCTCCGCGTCGCGACCGATGAGCCGCAACTACGCCGGCAGCTCTGGGCACGGGTCGCGCAGCTCTCCGAGGCACTCGGCCGACCGTTGGACAGTCCCATCGTGCCCGTCATCCTGGGCGATGAGCAGCGAGCCCTTCGCGCGAGCGAGACGCTGCTCGAGCGCGGATTTCACGTCACCGCGATTCGCCCGCCGACCGTTTCGGAGGGGACCTCCCGGCTTCGCATCGCACTCTCCGCGGCACACTCCCCCCGGGACATCGACGGCCTGGCCGAGGTCCTGCGCGAAGTCCGCACGAAGGCCAGCGGCTAAATCGGCTGTTGTTTCCACACAGATACACACCGTTCCGGGGTTTATCGCGCAGCTTCGCGGTTAGGTTCGACTTCACAACAGGTCTTTTACCTCGATGGAGTACGACGATGACCGACACATTGCTCGAAGAGGCGCGCAGCCGAGTCGACAAGGCGCTGGAGTATATCGACATCTCGGCGGACACGAAGGCCACGCTCGGCCAGCCCAAGCTCACCCTCGAGTTTAGCGTTCCCGTCCGGCGTGACTCCGGAAAGCTGGAGCACTTCACTGCCTTTCGCGTTCGCTACAGCGACATTCGAGGCCCGACAAAGGGCGGCATTCGCTATCATCCCGACGTCAATCGCGACGAGGTCACGACCCTCGCGTTCTGGATGACGTTCAAGTGCGCGTTGGCGAAGCTACCCCTCGGCGGCGCCAAGGGCGGGGTGGTCGTCGACCCGAAGTCGCTCTCGCGCTTCGAGGTCGAACGCCTCAGCCGTGGCTACATCGATCAGGCCGCCGACTTCATGGGCCCGCGCGTCGACGTGGCCGCCCCCGACGTCTACACCAACCCGAAGATCATGGGCTGGATGATGGATCAGTACTCGACCATCGTCCGCGAGAAGCGCCCATCGGTGATTACGGGTAAGCCGGTGGCCATCGGCGGGATCCCCGGTCGCGACTCCGCCACGGCGAAGGGGGCGCATTACGTCATCGACCACTACATGAACAAGTTGGGGCGAGAGCCGTCTGAGACCACCGTCGCGGTCCAGGGGTTCGGCAATGCCGGCGGAAAGCTGGCCTGCATGCTCGAGGCGAGCGGTTACAAGATCGTGGCCGTGAGCGACTCGAGTGGCGGAATCTACGACCCCGACGGTCTGGATGCCGAAGAGATCTGGAAGCAAAAACACCAGTTAGACACGGTGGACTCGGTCTACTGCGCCGGGAAGGTCAGCGATTCGGCCAACGGCTACGATAAGCTCGAGCTGGGACAACTCCTCGAGCTCGACGTCGATATCCTGGTGCCAGCGGCGCTCGAGAACGCGATCACGACTGACAATGCGGCCGACATCCGCGCCGATATGATCTTCGAGGTTGCGAACGGTCCGGTCAGCGCCGACGCCGACGAGATCCTGGCGAAAAAAGACGTGCTCGTCGTCCCCGATCTTCTGACCAATGCCGGCGGCGTCATCGTCAGCTATTTCGAGTGGCGGCAGAATCGATCTGGAGAGACCTGGGCCGAGCAAAGGGTCTTCGACGAACTCGAAGACAGGATTCTCGAGGTCGCCGACGAAGTGTGGGACGAGTGGGAGGACACGGATATGACGATGCGCATCGCCGCGTATGCAACGGCCCTGGGCCGCCTCGATGACGCGGTGCACGCGACCGGGAGTCATGCGGATTACGAATCTGACGGGTGAGGCTCGACGTATTCGACGTCCGAGCGCGCCAGCCAGGCACGTGAGCCATCGGCGAATTCGAGCTCAACCCAGCCGTCACGTGCCTGGGTGACCGGTAGCATGACACCCGGGACGAGCACCGTACTTACCCGCTGTGACGCCGCGTGTTTCGATGGCCCCTCTCTAAGCCGCGGCTCTTCGGCGACTACGACCACAGGGTCGATAGAATCGAGCACCGCATGCCTCGCGGTCCAGCCAGCGGCCGCGACGAGCGCCAGGCAGAATGCGAGGATGGCCGCCCACCGCTCCCATCGTGGCCCGTCGACATCGCGAACGCGCTCGAGGCCGGCCAAAATGAGCGCGACCCACAGGAAGATGGCGATGGCGAGCGGGAAAGTGTGCTCGGGTGTCTGCCCGGCGAGCCTCCACCAGAACAGACCTTCAGAGGTCGTGTTCTCGCGTACGGTGCCTCGAGCTTCCTCGATCTGGCGAAGCCGAACGATGCGCTCCACCAATTCGCGATTCTGACCGATATCTGCACGCTGTGGTGCTAAAAGCGCGGCACGCTCGAGTGCGAGGCGCGCTCGACCGAAGCGGCCCGACTGTGCGAGCGCGGTACCGAGGTTGTACTGAACCTCGGCATTCCCGGGCCTGCTCTCGGCGAGCGTCGACCACGTCTTGGCTGCCTCCAGCCACTGCCCGTCGGCCTGTGCTCGTTGGATGTCGTCGAGCACGTCGCCGAGCGCCGCGCTATCCGGCTGACTTTGATCGGATCCGTCGGGCTGCGCGGCGACGGGAACCGGGAGTGCGAGCGTTCCTGCGAGACAGATCGCACCGACGATAGCCGCCGCGACGGCGCTGATATCACCGCTTGCGCGACCTCGCTCGAGTCTATCGATGAGCCTGGCGACCTCGTCGGCCAGCCGGTCGACCTCGGCCTTGTCTGTGGACGCGCCCGGAGCATAGCGCTGCGTATTGACCGCGGCGATGACATCGCCAGCCCTTTTACAGACCGAATCTGGCGCTCCGCGGTCGGCGAGCGCTCCGGGGAGCGCCTGCTCGGAGAGCTCGGTCCGTTTGATCGACAGCGCCTCCACCAGATAGGTCTCGAGCGCTTTGTGGACGTACTCGAGCATGTCGTCGGCCGAGGCGGTGCGGGCCTCATCGAGCAAGTGCCTCGCCTTCCGGGCTGCTTTCTTGCGAGTCTTGGTCGGCGTCTCTCGACTCCGCCATCGCTGAACGTAGGGGGTCGATACCAGAAAAATGAGGCCCAGCAGCGGGATACCGACCACGACCCAGTACAGAGGGCTCTCGAGCAGGTCGGGTTGTTGCTCCTCAGCCTCGAGGCGATTGGTCGGGGGCCGCATCTTTGCGATGAGCGTCTCCATCACGCTCTTGTCTTCGTCTCGGGTCTCCGGTTCGGGGGCGGGGGCCGGCTGGGCCTCCAGGTCTTCGCCCCCGGGCTCGACGGTGAGCCGGAGCGGTTGTGACATCTCGGTTCGGTACTTTTGTAGATCGGGATCGAAGTAGGAGAAAGCCAGCGCCGGAATCTCCAACGAGCCGGTTTCTGTCGGGACGAGGGTGTACTCCATGGTCTTCTCGCCGCGCACCGACATTTGCTTGACGCGGCGATCGATCTTCTCGTCGCTGCCGGCCAACCTCGCCTTCTCGATGTCGGGGAGTGGGGGCAATTGGATCCGGGAGACATGGCCGGCCCCTTCGGCCGTCACTCGAATCCGGACGGGTTCGCCAGCTTTGGCCGTCATGCGGTCTGTCGTGACCCGGAACTCCCACTTTCCGACATTTCCGTCGTAGAAAGAATCGGGGGGATCGGGCGGCAGCGGCTGCACGTCCAGCTCAATAGGGTCCGATGCGACTTCCATCATGCGCCTATTCGACATGAAGCCGCCCACGCGAACATCGACCGAGAGAGGATCGATCGTGGTCGTCCCCGCGCGGAGCGGAAAGAGAGCGTAGGCTCGCAATCCGGTTCGATGCATGAATTTGCCGCCTACCTGGACGGTCTCGCGGCGGCCCGCGACCTTCTGGCTCAGGTCCTCGATCCAGAACTCGTCCAGGCTCGGCTCGTTCGGGGGCTGCGGCGCCGTCGAGACGCCCATGGAGGCGGTGAATATGTAAAAGGCGAGCGTGATTTGCTCACCGACGTATGGTTTTCGACTCGGCTCGATGATGTAGTCGACGAACAGCTTCTCGTCCTTCTTCGCGGACGAGTTGCGAGACGGCGGGGCATCGTCGCGAGCCACAACCTCGACCGAGAGGCTCTCTCCCTTCACCGTTTTTTGACCGATCTGGACCGCGGGCCCATCGATTTCGAATGTGCCGACCTCCATGGCGCGAACGCGGTAGACGGTGGTCAGGCTTCGCTGTGCGCGGCCGTTCCGCAGGACGAACCGCGGGGAGTTCGACGTGCCGGCGACGCGCAGTTCCGGGGGGAATGAGGGGCGCTGCGCGACACGGATTCGGTCGTTTCCCGCTATGTCGGCGTTGATCTCGTACTGGAAGGTCTCGCCGACTTCGACGACACGTGGCTGGACCTTGACGTCGAGATTGTATTCGGCCGCCGCCGCCGGCTCGGCGAGCATGCCGATGGCGAGTACCACGAAAAGCCACGATGTAAGCCCTGCGATCGTCTTCATATCTACCAGTCGCGTTCGATATCGCGCTCGGGCATGTCCTCGAGGGCCTTGCGCATCTGGAAGTTCGAGTCGTGTTCCTCGAGCGCTCGCAGGATATCCTCCGTGCGTTCTTCCTCGGGGTCTCTGCGTTCCTCGGCCTCCCGCGCGGCCTCTTCCCGAGCTTCTTTCTCTTCGGCTTTTTTCTCATCTTCGGCCTTGCTCGACTCGTCTTTTTCCTCGTCCTTTTCTTCGTCCTGCTTCTGCTCGTCGGACTCGTCGCCCTTATCCTCCTCTTCTTCGTCCTCGCTGTCCTCGCTGTCTTCCGAGTCGCCGTCCTCTTGCTGCTCGTCTTCGTCCTGATCGCCCTCGTTGTCTTCGTCGTCCTCGTTGTTCTGGTCGTCCTGGTCCTGCTGCTGCGGGTTGAGCTGAACGAGGTGATAGAAATCCTGCGGCCCGCTCGCGCGGAGCAGCGCAGATTCACCATCGAAGTCTTCGATCGTGACTGCACTGTCGACGGCGGGGCCGGGGGCATCTCCGGTCGGGGCGTTCGCTGGCGTTTTCGGAGTTTCTCCCTCGGCGAGCATCTTGTCGCCGGAGGCATCGAGTAGGTCGAGCGACATGGGCTGGTCTTCGCCCGTTCGCTCTGGTGCGTCGATGCGCGCGCGCCGCAGACCCCACGAAATCTCGCCATCCTCGTCGGGCTCGACCTCGAAGAAGTCGCGGTCGCCCTCGCAGATGCGCAGATAGCGGTGGATGGGCTTCTCCTTGGGGAGCGTCGCGGCCTGGGTTGGGTCGTCGTTATCCTCGAAGCGATCATCACCGGCCGGGCAGGGCGCAAATTGATAGATCTGGGCGTTGTAGGGACCCTGCTCGTCATCGGTCGCGCCGGTGACATGGAGGAGATATTCGCCGGGTTGCTCGACTTCGCGGACGCCCAGCGCGAGCAGTGGCCCTTGCTTCTGGCTGTTGGCGACGACTTCGCCATCGCTGGCTCGCATCAACCGAGCCGAGAGAGTCGGTGGCTCCTCCCGCTCCGCGTCTTCCTGGGGCTGGAGGTCGATAAAGACCGAATCACCGACCTCCATGTCGATCGAGTACCAATCGTCGTCGCCGGGGCAATAGTGGAGCTTGTGCTGACCGCTCTCGATGGTTCGCGCCGCCTCACGCGTGTCGTTCTCCTCGAAGTCGTCCTCGAGCGCGTGACAGGGGGGAATGGCCTCGATCGACAAGTCATAGGAGAACTCGAGTCCGTCCACCGCGTCGACTTTCAGCAGCAGCATGCCCTGTGCGTCGGCGAGCATGTCTTCGGTGACCTCGAGCTGCTCGATCCTGCGAGTGGCGCTCGTCGCGTCCGGGTCGAAGTCATCCTCGTCGCCCTGATCGACCGCGATAATTTCCTCGCCGGTCGAGTCGAAGAGAGAGAGCCGTAGGTCCTGTGGCTGCTTGAGGAAGACTCGCTCGGGATCGGGCTCATCCCGAAGCTCCTCGAAGTTGACTTCCACAGAGATATTCGTGCCGGGCATCGCCGGGATCGCGTACCAGTCATCGTCGAGCCCACACAGGGTGAGGTCTTCTTTGTCGAGCTCGTCGAGCTGTGTCGCCGCGGACGCCTGGTCGTTGTCCTCCAGGTCGTCTTCGAGCTGAGCGCAGGGAGGATACAACCGTCGGAATACCGTCTCCAGGTTATGTCGGGCCTGTTCGATGCGGTCCTTATTTGCGGGAACCGTCGCATCCAGGTCGACCCGCAGAGCCTGCTTGTAGGTCTCGAGGGCCTCCTGCCATTTCTCCTGGCCGCTGAGGGCGAGCCCGAGGTTGAAGAGCGCGTCGAATTCGAGCTGGGGATCGTCGGTCGAGAGCGCGCGAGCGAAGGCCTCGCGGGCGTTCTCGAAGTCTTCGGCGCCCAGATAGGCGAGTCCCAGGTCGTAATGGAGCTCGGGGCGGGCCGGAGTTTCCTTCTCGGCCTGTTGATACGCCTCGAGCGCTTCTTCGTATTTCTCTTCTTCGACCAGCCGGTTGCCACGGTCGACGCTGTCCAGGGTGTCCTCGAACGCGCTCTCACACCCGCCGAGCCCGACCGCGAGCGCGGCGAGTAGCACGATCATCGTGGTCGATAGGCCGCCTGGCGGGCCCGACCCGTCGATCTTGCGGCGCTCCCCGAGCGCCAACGCGATGAGCAGCAGCAAGAGCGCGGGTGCCAGGAAATACATATATCGATCCTTGTAGCGCTCGCGCAGCATCGTCTCGATCTCGCGCTTCTCGAGCTGATCGATGTAGTCGTCGAGCGCGTTTACGACCGAGTTCTCACCGCTGTAATGGATGTAGGTGCCGCCGGTTTCATCGGCGATCTTCTTGAGCGTCGTGTCGTCGAGCTTGGTGTAGACGAGCTCGCCTTTTCGGTCGCGTTTGTAGCCGCGAAGATCGCCGCCAGGGCCGTACAAGGGGATGCGAGAGCCGTCGACGTTCCCCAGCCCGACCGTGACGATCTTGATGCCCAGTTCCCTGGCGCGCTCCGCCATCTGCATCGGGTTGGACTCGTGGTCCTCGCCGTCGGTGATCAGCACGATAATCTGGGTGTTTGACTTCTCTCTATCGTCGCCGTCCTCGCTGGCTCCGTCGGCATTTTCTGCTCCGGTCAGCAGCTCGATCGCGTCCCAGATAGCCTGGCCGACGGAGGTGCCGCCGACGGGCATCTGATTTGGGTCGAGCTTCTCGAGGTAGAAGCGAATCGCCCCGTAGTCAGTCGTCAGCGGGGACTGCGCGAAGCTCACGGCGGTGAAGACCACCATCCCCACGCGATCGCCGGTCAGGGTGGTCAACGTCTGGCGAATCTCGCTTCGAGCAGCGTCCAGCCGGTTAGGCGGCACGTCTTGAGCGAGCATGCTCTTGGAGATATCCAGCGCGAAGACCACGTCGACGCCGAATCGCTTGAGCGTGCGGTCATCCTGGCCCCACTGTGGACGGGCGGCCGAGACGCAGAGCAGGGCGGTCGCGACGATGACGAGGATGCCCCGGGTCACCTGGCGAGGGGCCGAGCTGCGCGCGGCCATCTTGCGGACCATCGGCAGGTGACCGACCCGCTCGACGACCTTGCGCTTCCACCACAAATAGTAGGCCAGCCCCGCTGCCATCGGCACGAGGATGAGTAGCCACCACAGATTTTCAGGCTGTCCGAAGTGCATGATGACTCAGGGAAACTTGCGAATAATGACGTGTGAGAGCAGCGCCTGCACGGCCAACAATAACATCGAGGCGATCACGAAGGCCTGGAAGTGCTCGGCCCGGTCCACGTTGGATGCATCCTTGATCTGGGTGCGCTCGAATCGGTCCAGAATTTCGTGGATCCGTTCTTCCAGACCGTCCGCGTCCGTCGCCCGGTAGAACTCGCCGTCGGTGCGCGCGGCGATGTCTTGTAGAAGCTCCGGGTTGACCGGGAATTTGGTCTCTCGATACTCCCGGCTGGTCTGCCCGAAGAGGCTGCGCCGGGTGACCGGCACGAGCGTCGGGCCGCGGCTTCCGACGAGGATCGGGAACACCTTGATGTCGAGATCCTTCGCGATGTCAGCCGCCTGCATAGGGGAGATATTCCCGCCACGCCGGTCGCCGTCGGTGATGAGGATCATGATCTTGGTCTTCGCATCCGATTCCTTGAGCCCGGCCACGGCCCGACCGATCGCGTTGCCGATCGCTGTTCCCTGGGGGTCGATATCACCGATTTTTAGCCGCCCCAGCATCTCGAGGATCGTGTTGTAGTCGAGGGTCAGCGGGAACTGGAGGAACGCCTCCTTGGCAAAGACGACCATGCCAATGCGGTCGTACTCGCGAGATCTGACGAAGTCGCTCAGCACCTCGACCGCGGACTCGAAGCGGTTGTCCGGCTCGTTGTTCTTGCGCAGCATGTTCTGAACTTCGCTGCGTGACTTATCTACCGCCTCCATCGAGCCAGACATGTCGAGGGCGAGGTAGATATCGATGCCCTCGACCTCGACTTGCTCGGGTTCGACCGACTGTGGGCGCGCCAGCCCGATGATCATCAGCACCATCGCCAGCAACGCCAGTACATTGGGCACGGGCTCCAGGTATCGGCGGATGCCCCGGACCTGGCCCTTGAGGCTCGAGGCACGCGAGAAGGTGAATGTGCCCGTTCGCTTGTGCCGAAGCGACGGCATGAACATCAGCGCGCCGAGCACCGGCACCACGAGCAACAGGAGCAGCACCCAGGGATATGCGAATTCGAGGCTCATGTTGGCTCCTCGGGGGGCTCACTCTCGCCCCCGGTCTCACTCACGGCGTTCGCTTGGCCGGGGGCTACAGTGTCGTTTTCGACGCTGGTGTCCGGTTGGTCTGCCGGGGGCGCGTAGGGCGATCGCGGTTTTTCGGGCTCGTAGTCGTCGGGGTCCTGCGATACGCGCTGGGCCTCGGCGGCCGGGTCTTCGTCTTCCTCGGGTTCTTCGGGCGGTCGCGTCAGCTCCACGATGGCAAATGCGCGGCGTAG
>JBNJFZ010000060.1:16654-28815 GCA_051747295.1 Myxococcota bacterium | reverse complement strand
TCCGAGGCCTGGGAGACCGATCCGTTCGCGCTCGAGGTCGACGACGAGCGCGCGGTCGGACTCGGCGCCTGCGACATCAAGGGCGCGTCCGCCTGCATGCTCGCCGCACTCGACGAGACGGATGCTGATGTTGGCTTGCTGTTCACATCGGACGAAGAAGCGGGCTCGAGCCGCTGCGTGCGCCACTTCGTCGACGACGCCGACTTCGTCGGCTACGACACGGTGATTGTGGCCGAGCCCACACAGGCCGAAGCCGTGCTCGAGCACCGGGGCATCATCACGTGCAACGCGGCCTTCGAGGGCATCCCGGGCCACGCATCGTCGCGCCGTGCGCTGGACGACAGCGCCGTGCACCGCCTGATGCGCTGGGGGCGCCGCGCGCTCCAATTTGCCGAGGAACACGAAGAAACTGAGTACGGGCCGCTGTCGGGCATCCGGCTGAACATCGGGCGCATCGAGGGCGGCATCAAGCCCAACGTCATCGCGCCCTCGGCGACGGTTCGCTTCGGCTGTCGGCCGCTCCCGCATCAGGATGCGCACGTGCTGCTCGAACAACTGCAGCGGCTAGGCGGCACCAACGCGGTCACGTGGGAAGATGGTTTCTACGGACCGACGCTTCCCGCCGGCGCCGGTGAGGGTCGCGACGTCGCAGAACCCGCGCGAACATGGGCGACGAAGGCCGGCCTGCCCGTCGGCGAGCCGGTCGACTTTTGGACCGAGGCTTCGCTATTCTCCGAGGCGGGCTACACCTCGCTGGTCTTCGGCCCCGGTGATATCGCTCAGGCGCACACCGCCGGTGAGTGGGTCGCCCTCGAGCAGCTCGACCGCGTCGCTCGCACTTACGTACGCCTCTTGAACTCAGGCATCACGACGGCATGAAGAACACCCGCAGTACCATCGTTCGGTTGCTGAATAATATCGGTGGCCGCAAAGAGGTCGAGCAGTACCTCAAGCGCTTCTCGAGCGTCGACTCGACGCGCTTCGCCGTCATCAAGGTCGGCGGCGCCATCCTGCGCGACGACCTCGACAGCCTCGCCTCGTCGCTGGATTTTTTGTACCGCGTCGGGCTGTATCCCATCGTCATCCACGGCGGTGGCGTGCAGCTCAACGAGGCGCTGGCCGAGGAGGGCATCGACAGCGAGCGCATCGACGGGATGCGCGTGACCACGCCCGAGATTTTGGAGGTCGCGCGGCGCGTGTTTCGCGGCGAGAACCTGCGGCTCGTCGAGGCACTCGAGGCGCTCGGCACGCGGGCGCGACCCGTCACCAGCGGGGTGTTTCGCGCCAGCTTTCTGGACCGAGATAAGTACGGGATGGTCGGCGAGGTGACCGACATCGATCTCGAGCTGCTGCGCTCGAGCGTCAACTCCGGCTCGCTGCCCATCGTCTCGTGTCTGGGCGAGACCGCGGGCGGCCAGATCGTCAACATCAACGCCGACGTGGCCGCGCACAAGCTCGCGCTGCGCATCGAGCCGTTCAAGATCATCTTCCTGACCGGCACCGGCGGCCTGCTCGACCAATACGGCCGCATCATCGACTCGGTGAACCTCGCCGAGGACTACGACCACCTGATGAAGCAGGACTGGGTGCACTCAGGGATGCGTCTGAAGCTCCAGCAAATCAGGGCGATGCTCGAGGAGTTGCCGCAAGACTCGTCGGTCTCGATCACTACGCCCGATCACCTGGCCAAGGAGCTCTTTACTCACCGCGGCTCGGGCACGCTGGTTCGAAAAGGCGAGTCGATCCTGCGCGTCGACGATGCCGAAGAGGTCGACCGGGAGCGCATCGGGACGCTGCTCGAGTCTTGCTTCGGTCGGGCGCTGACGCCGGGCTACTGGGGTGAAAAGAACTTCTATCGCATCTACGTCAGCTCCGAGTACCGCGCCACCGCGGTGCTCACGCTCGAGGACGGCTTGCCGTATCTGGACAAATTCGGCGTGACCGAGAAAGCCCAGGGCGAAGGCCTCGGCGGGTCCGCCTGGATGCGCATGAAGGATGAAAATCCGCGACTGTTCTGGCGCTCACGCGTCAACAACCCCATCAATAGCTGGTATTTCCGGGAAGCACAGGGCAGCTATCAACAGGACGAATGGGTTGTCTTCTGGTACGGAATGGACACCTTCGAGGAAATGCGACAGTGCGTCGACATGGCTCTGTCCATGCCGGCGACGCTCGAGGAAACCTCATAAATTACGCATCGGGACCCACCCATGAAGACTGTAGGCATCATCGGAGCGCGCGGCTACGTCGGCGGCGAGCTCCTCGAGCTCCTCGAGCCGCACACCGGATTCGAGGTCGAGTACGTCAGCTCGCGCAAGCTCGGTGGCGAGCCCGTCGCCGACCACGTCGATAATTACGAAGGCGAGCTCAAATACGAGGATGTGTCGCCGGAGTCGGCGGCCGACCGGCAGGTCGACGTCGTGATTCTGGCGCTTCCGAACGGCGTCTCCGAGAAGTTCGTGGAGCCGATCGCCGAGGCGAATCCGGACGTCGTGCTCATCGACGTCAGCGCGGACCATCGCTTCGACGACGACTGGACCTACGGGTTGCCCGAGCGCTTTCGCTCGCGCATCGCGGAGTCGAAGCGCATCGCCAACCCCGGGTGCTACGCGACCGGCATGGCGCTCGGGCTCTGGCCGCTCGCTCACTTCTTCGATGCGCGTCCGCATTGTTTTGGCATCTCGGGCTACAGCGGAGCCGGTACGACACCGTCGCCCAAAAACGACCCCGAGAAGCTGCGCGATAACGTGATGCCCTACAAGCTCACCGGGCATACCCACCAGAGTGAGGTCGGACGCCACCTGGGCTCACCGATCTTCTTCACGCCCTCGGTCGCGTCGTGGTTTCGGGGCATCGAATTGGTGATTTCGGTGGAGCTTCGGGATACCTATCGGCTCGATGAAATTCGTCAGAATTTCGAGGCGAAGTATCACGAGGAACCGCTGGTCGAGTTGATCGACGAGGTGCCGTTGGTGCGCGACAACGCCAACAGGCACGTGGTTCGCATCGGCGGGTTCTCGCTCGACGAGTCTAACCGCCGACTCGCCTTCGCAGTGACGCTCGACAACCTGCTCAAGGGCGCCGCGACGCAAGCCGTGCAGAACCTCAACCTCGCGTGTGGCTACGAAGAGCTCCGCGGGATCGACGCGTAGCTCCTTCGTCATGCGGCCATCCTTGGCCGCATGCTCTGCGACGCCAATCAGCATGCGGGCAGGATGCCCGCATGACGTTCGAGGAGAACACCGATGTCCCAACCCATCTGGCAGAAGTCCGATACCACGGTCGACGACCGCATCATGCGCTTTCTCGCGGGTGAGGACGTCGTCCTGGACCGGCAGATCTTCGTCTACGATATCGTGGCGTCGAAAGCGCACGTCCGCGGCCTCGCCCGGATCGAAGTCCTCGACGATTCGGAGGCCGAGGCGCTGCTCGGAGAACTCGACGCGCTGCGCGAAGCGTTCCTGGCCGGGGATTTCGTGCTCGACGAGCGCTTCGAGGACTGCCACTCGGCCATCGAGTCGTGGCTGACGGACAAGCTGGGCGACGTCGGCAAGAAGGTACACGCCGGCCGCAGCCGAAACGACCAGGTGCTCGTGGCGACCAGGTTGTACTTGCGGGACCAGCTCGATGAACTCCGAACGCGGTGCGTGGACGCCGCGCGAGCCTCGCTGGACCGCGCGATGACGTCGAAAGACGTGCCGATGCCCGGTTATACGCACCTGCAGCGCGCGGTGCCGTCGAGCCTCGGGATGTGGTTCGCCGGCTTCGCCGAGGCCTTCATCGACGACGCTCGCCTCGCTAAATCTACGCTCGAATGGGTGAACGCGAATCCGCTCGGGACCGCCGCGGGCTACGGCGTCAACCTGCCGCTCGACCGCGACGGCGTCACCGACGACCTCGGGTTTCAGCGGACCCAGCTCAACCCGATCTACGCGCAGAATAGCCGCGGGAAGTTCGAGCTCCAGGCGCTCGACGCGCTCGGCCAGGCGCTTCTGGACGTGCGTCGCATGGCCTGGGATCTGAGCTTGTTTACGACCCACGAATTCGCGTTCGCCGACCTGCCGGACCGGTTCATGACCGGCTCGTCGATCATGCCTAATAAGCGCAATCCGGACGTGGTGGAACTACTACGCGCCGCATATGCGGTAGTCCCAGGCGCCCGATCGGAGCTGGAGTCGCTGTTGTCGCTGCCTAGCGGCTACCACCGCGATCTGCAGGCCACGAAGGGACCGCTGCTGCGCGCGATGAACCGCGGATTGGATGCGGTATCTCTGGTGAGCGAGCTCATCGCCGCGCTGGAGTTCGACACCGAGCGAATGCGCAATGCCATAAACTCCGAGATGTATGCGACAGACCGCGCGGTGGAGTTGACCTCAGAGGGCGTGCCGTTTCGCGAGGCATACAAGCAGGTTGCCGGTGAGCTAGACGCGCTCGGCAACCGCTCGCCCGAAGACAGCCTGGATGCGCGCACCTCGCCCGGAGCATGCGCGGATTTGCGGTTGGATGAGCTGGAGGAGAGGTTGGAAGACCTGTGATGCGGCCATCTTGGCCGCACGCCGTCGCTGCGCCCACGGATGACCCGACCGATTCTCAGTCAATTGCGGTTTCTTTCTCGGACTCTGCATCCCGCTTGGGTTCCGCGGACGCCTGCTGGCTTTTCGACTCGAACTCGCCGTTCTCCAGCACAATCGACGTCTCGCCGGTGTCGAAGCGGTTGCGCACGATCTCGCGCGGCTGGGCGGCTCCGTCGGCCTGCACCCACACGAGTTCTGAGTCGAAGTGGTATTCCAGCGGCGCAAAGACGATGCCGGATGAGCTATTCGACGCATATCCGACGACCTCGAAACCGGCTTCTCCAGTCTCCGGGTCGTAATCGGTCTGCTTGACGGAGACCTGCAGCGTTTTGATGTAGTCGCCGAGCGGGCCTTGTTTGTTCGTGCATCGAGCCCTGTCCTCGATGCACGTCTCACCGCCGGGGCAATCCGAGTTGTCGTCGCACTCGATCGGGAATTCCATATCGAAGTCCCAACGACTCAGCCCGGCAAAGCCTGGTGAGCGTCCGGGCGTGCCGTTCACCGCAGTTTCGATCATCTCGCCATTCGGTGGCGTCTGCTTGCGGTTGCCGAACGTCGGCTCCGGATACGCGACATCATAGGAGACCTGCTCGCGGTGAGTCGGGGCTTCGTTGAGGCCGATCAACAGCACGTCGAGGTGCCCGCGCACGACCGCATGGTTGCGCGCCTCGTTCATATTCGGACGCCAATCAGGGGCAATGCCGGTCTCGAATCGCAACATGTACTCGAGCTCGATGTCTTCGGGGTTGAGGGCGCTGATTCTGGTCTCGGCTCCAATGCCGCGCATCGTGTAGCCGTTCGCGGGGTCGTATTTGGTCGGGTACTTCGTGTTTTGTTCGATGCCGGTGTGAAACGAGACGCCCTCGATGAGCGCAACCACCTCATCGTAGTCGGCGAGCGCAAGTCGATCCCGCGAGAGCTGTTGGGTGCCGGTCGTCTTCCCGTCAGGGCCTATTTCGACCGTGAGTGTCACCCGTGAGGCCGCCATCTTGTCTGGCGTCTCGGATGTGATCGGCTGATACAGGTAGCTGACATGCGGCGTGTCTTCGAAATATGCGCCGGTCGAAAACGAGCCGCCGATGAAGCCGGCCTCCAGATGTTCGGGTTGGCACTTGCGCCGGTCGGCGGGGCGCATCTTCAGGTATGAAATGCGGTGGTTGAACCACTCCCAGTGAAGCTCGAACCCCTGCGGCACGGTGAAGTCCTCGCAACCTGCGGCGTAATAGACGACCTCTTCCGACTCGCCCGGACTGATCGAGGCGGCGGTCGCGGGACGGTCGCAACCACTTGCGCAAAAGAGGAGGGCGAGCAGCAGAAAAAATGTGCGCCAGAGCGGCCAATCATTCAATTTCACGGGACTTGGAGCGGCAAATGTGAGGCTCAGTGTTATCAACGCAGACGTCGTTCTCAACTTAGGCACGTGCGGGCCGATGACACGTGGGACTCGGGCCCGTCGCGACATTGTCACGACTCTGCATCGTACAACGCCGGTTGCGACACCCGATCATCCGACGCTCTGTAACGATGACAGATCTCGTCGCGCTTATCGATCAGAATTGATCTTCATTTTCTCGCCGCAGCCGGTCGGCCAGGTCCACTCCCTACTCCCTACTCACTCGTTAATATAATCCATGATGTAGTGACCCTTGCCGGACACCTTCGCCGTCGTTCCCCCGATCGTCATCTGGACCTGGTAGTTGCACTTGATGTCGAATTGGTAGGGTTCGGCCACCGTCGACGCGATGGATTTGACCGCTGAGCCGTAGCTCTTCAGCAGGTCTTTTCGCTTGAAGCGGCGCCCCTTCATCACCAGCTTAACCTCGTCTGAACCGTCTTTGGCGTCGATTTGCAGCGCCATCGGGAAGCGATAGCCCGACTCGGAGTCCTTGCGCATTCGCGCAAATCGCATGTCGGCGTCCGCGTCCGAGAAGACGATCTCGTCCTTGTAGCCGATCAAGAGCCAGGTGACGGACTTCCCGCCGTAATCCTCGGCCAGCTTGATCTCGCGCCACATCACAAAGATATCGCCCTCGTAGTCTCGAAAGCGCGAAAAGCGGTCCGAGAAGTCGTAGGGCGCGATATTCGTGGCCACGTGCTCGCCGTATCCCGAGCGACTTCCCTTCACCTCGTAGGTCTTGTCGCCAAACGTGATCTCACCGGAGACGTCGGCGCGCGGGGAGATGAGGTTGAACTTGTGGTAGCCGTCTTCGGTGGTGATCTGGCCGGATCCGGGGCGCCACATCGGGATTCGGTTGCGGAACGTGATGTCGAACTCGACCTTGCTGCTCTTGTGGCGCAGGCGGATCGTGTCGCCGTCGGTCGTCGTCACACGCGTGTCGGCGATGTCGATGTCGAGGTGGCTCTTCGAATGAGTCCACTCGTCTTCGCCGACCTTCTTCTTGAACTCGTATTTGGTGCGGCCGGGCCACTTGACCCGGACCGAGGAGGCGCCGTGCCCGTCACCCCATCCGAGGTTCGAGATCGTCAGGTCCAGCCCGATGTGGCCGCCGTTGTCGAGGTCGGTCGAGAATGAGTATCGCTCGGTGTAGGACTCGTCCTCGCTCATCTTGGGGACGAGATTGGACACCGATGGCTCGCCGGAGCCCGAGCCCCAGGGCCCTGCTGTGGCAGCCCCCGGGAATGCGAGGAACACCGACAACGCAAATAGAACCCCTATGAGCGATCTGGGGCGGCGATGAGTCGTCTGGGGCGTGTCGTTCATGGCGAATATCATAGTGGGACTGAGGCTATTGGCCAGTGTGCAACGAGTGAGACGAACGGCTCTCGGATCATATTCAACCGACCCTCTCGCTGGCGGGAGCCTTCGAGCCTTCGGGCTCGTGGGACTCTTGCTCGCGGCGGAGCTCGTCGACACGGCGGACGATGCGTTGTCGCTCTCGCTCCAGCGAGCGGACCAGCTGCCCCTCCGTTCGAAAGAACGTCCTCGCCAGGATGCGATCGCGATATTTGGCGATCTGGCGGCGATAGCGCAGAAAGAAAAATCCGGCGAGTGGCACGGTGAGCAGGTAGCCGATGCTGTCGAACCACGAACCGGTCCACCGGAATACCAGCCAGCTCTGCAGCCCGTAGAAGAGCGGGAACGCCACCAGGCCCACGCAGAACGCGGTGAATGCGCGAATCGCTTCCTCGGAGGCGCGCAGCGCGAATTGCTTGGAGAGCTGGTATGGGATGAAATTGTTGATGAAGCCCCACGCGGCGATCGGGCCGAAGAGCACCGAGAAGACCGTGAGCTTGGCGGCTTCTTTTCGCGACGACAGAGTCTCGGGTGGGCGCTCCAGAAAGTCGTGCTTGAGCCGGACCTGGCCCAGGTGGTCCTCGAACTGCAGGACCTGCCGGCGCAGGTCGCCCAGCTCGATCGGCCGCTCGTCCTCGAGCCAGGACACCAGGTCGGCGATCTCCTGCTCGACGTCGAATTTGTCCTCCAGATACCCGCGCTCGTAACCGGTCGAGCGCATCGTATCCAGCAGGCGGTCGCTCAGGCTCCGGAGCTCGATGTCGAAGTCCGCGGCGAGGCGCTCGAGCCGCTCGTGGCCGTAGATCTTGAAGAGCGACTGGACGAGCCATTCATGCCTCTCGTCCTCGATGGTGACGATGACCGACCGCAGTCCGTCTCCGATGCGCTCAGTGACCTCGCGCACCGTCTCTTTGGGCGCCGTCCCGTAGGATTCGGCGAAGTCAGAAGCCACGATCGGCTCCCCGAAGCGCACCAATACGCTGCTCAGGAACTGGTCGCGGTCCTCGAAGTTCAACCCCACAGGGATGATGCGCACGCCCAGGTCGAAGTCGTTTCTGGCCTCGCTGCCGAGCGCGATGCGGGCGGCGCCGGTTTTGATTTGTCGGACGCGACGCTCCAGCGAGTTCTGGCCCTCCGGAAAGATGCCGAGCACGTTGCCGTCCTCGAGGTGCTCGAACGCCCGCCGAAACGTCTGCTCGTTCTTCTCGGTGTCCGAGTCCGTGTCCTGCGGGCGGTAGATCGGGATCATCCCCGTCCAGTCGAGCAACTTGCCGAATAGCGGATTCTCGAACAGGCCGCTTCGCGCCAGAAACGACACCGGCCGCCGCGTCTCCGTGGCGAGGATGAGCGAGTCCATGATCGAGTTCGGGTGGTTCGCCGCGAAGATCACCGGCCCCTCGTCCGGGACGTACTCGAGCCCCGTGCAGCGTATCTCGACGAAGTACATGTCGAGAGCGCTTTTGATGACGCGCCGCAATGTTCGGTAGAGCTTGGCCACCGGCTTTCATCTCGTGTGTGTTCGAACGTATGTTCACTGTGGCACAATCGATCGCACCTGTAAGCAACGAGTCCGCGGAGCATGGCAAAATCGCCGACAAGCTCAGATGTTGACAAGCCCGGCGGCGGTTTGTCCATCAAGCGCATGCTCGTGCGGGCGACGATCTTCCTTGTGTCGCTCGCTCTCCTGGTGATCGGAGGACTGTACGCGGTCGACGCCATCAAGGGGAGCATCGAGTATTATCGAGTTTTTCAGGGGTGCGACCGTGGGGACACAGGTGACTGCTACGACCTCGCCCTGATGTACTGTGCCGGTGACGAGGTGGTCGAGGACGACTGGAAGTGTCAGTCGCTGCTGGAGGAAAACTGCGCCGCCGGCCACGGGTTGTCCTGTACACAGGCCGGGTGGGCCTATCTTCGCGGTGGTACTGAGCGCAAAGACGATCACCTCGACGGTGCGTTGGCGGCCTGTGAGGACGGCGACATGCGTGGCTGCCACGTGATGGCATCCACGCGTGTCAGTGATCGAGATCGGCGGGAGAGTGCAGCATCCAGGGTAGGCTACGCGGAGCGCGCGTGTCGGGGTGGGCTGGCCGCGTCTTGCGAGCAATGGAGCCGGCTCCTCGAGCGTGACGACGCCGGTGAGGACGAGCGACTCGAAGCCGCCAGAGTCGGGTGTGATCAGGGCTTTCGCAACCGCTGCCTCGAGCTCGGCGCGTTGCTGGCAGATACGCCGGGCCGACAACGAGAAGGGGCTCGACGACTGGAGTCTTATTGTCCTGCTCCCGACGCGCAGTGTTTTGGGCTGGTCGAGTACCGGGAGAGCGAGAGCCTGTCCCGGGCGACCACGATGGCGACCGAGTTGTGTCTTCGAGGCGTACGAGTCGCCTGTGGCTGGCTCGCCGAGACGCTCGGTGGGCCCGGTGGACCGCTCGACCCGGAGAGGACGGCCGCATACGAGGCGTTTGCGTGTCAGGATAGCGAGCGAGAAGACTGCCAGGTCGACGCAGAGCGCGCACGGACCATCGGTCAAACCTGCTCCGAGGAGAACCCCATCGCGTGCATGGTCTATATCACGCACCTGATGGGCGATACGGAGTCGCCGTGGGACTTCGAGCGATATTGGTCGACGCTTCGCACGGCGTGTGCGGGTAGCGTGAGTGTGGCCTGCGCACGACTGGCCTATCAGGCGAGGGGAAGTCACGAATACGCCGAGCTCCGCCAGGGCATGGGTAAACTTCTCTGCGAAGACGGCTACATCTATTGGTGTAGGCAGCCGCGCTCGAGCATCACGGCGGGCTATCCGCTGACGCCTGACCCTGAGCGCATCATCAGGCGCCTCGAAGCCCGATGCGAGGTGGGCATGGGGGTCGCATGTGAAAACTTGACCGGTTGGTATGCACACACATTGGAGATCGACGACCCGCCAATGTCGCCCGAGCTCGCCGAACATTACGGCGAGCGCGCATGTGAATTGGGTAACCGCCGCGGGTGTTCGACCGCGGCGATGGCGCGCATGGCGCAGGTGTCAGCCGCGTTCCTGCCGCCGGACGTCCTGGAGCAGCAGGCCGAGCGGCATCGCCGATCGTGTCAAATGGGGCTGCCGCAGGGATGCCTGCACCACGGCCTGATGTATGCCTCGGGGCGCCACCGCCGAGACCCGGGTCGCGCCAAACAGCTCCTCGAGGACTATTGTCGAGGGGGGCATCCCTGGATTTGCTGGCGGTTGGTCGACTACTACCGCAACGGCCGCTACCTCGACAAAGACCCCGAGCGGGCCGACACGATCGAGAGGGCGCTGTGCAACGCAGGCGCCGCCGAAGCCTGCGCAACGCATGAGGATACACAGTAAGTGGCTACGCCCCCTGAACACCCGGCCTCCAAGCCATCCAAGCCATCCAAGCTCCAAGCCATCCAAGCTCCAAGCTCCAAGCCATCCAAGCCATCCAAGCCATCCAAGCCATCCAAGCCATCCAAGCCATCCAAGCCATCCAAGCTCCAAGCCATCCAAGCTCCAAGCCATCCAAGCTCCAAGCTCCAAGAACCTATGACCTACGACCTATGACCTATGACCTATGACCTGCGACCGCCAGGTCCGGGTTCAAAATCCCATCCGGGTCGAACTCCCGCTTCGCCGCCCGCATGCTGCGCTGAAAGAGTTCGGGCACCTCGCGGCCGTACCACGAGCTGTGTGTGCGCCCGACGGCGTGGTGGTGCGTGATCGTCGCGCCGTGGGTCTCCAGCGTGTCGGACGCGACGCTCTTGAGTTCCTGCCACTGGGATAGCTCGGAGCCGACCTTCGCTGGCGCCAGGAATGTGTAATACGGCGCCGGCCCGTCGGGATAGACGTGGGTGAACCGGCACGAGATAAAGCCCTTCCCGCAGATGCGCTCCATCGCATCGCGCATATTACGGATAATCGCGGCGTGCATGGTCTCGAAGCGGTCCCAGGTGCATGCGGTCTCGAACGTGTCGGCGATGACGCCCAGGCTGACCATCGTATTCTGCAGGTACGGCCCTTCGAAGAACGACGACTTCCAGGTGCCGCCCGCCTCGCTCTCGGCGCCGTCGCCGTCCTCGTCGTGCGTGTCGGTGTGGGACGCCTCGTCGGGCGGGAAGCCGCCGCGCACCTCGCAGATATCGAGCGCGTGGTCCAGGTCGTGGCGCGTCGGCACCGTCGCCGACTCGAAGCCCAGCAGCAGCACGTGGCTGCCGTCGAACGCCACGCCATTGAGCATCGCCTCGCGGCTGTCGAGCAGGCGGCAATTCGCCGGCGTGAGCCCGCTCTGCGTGATGACGCGACACGCGTCGACGGCGTTTTCGTAGTCGTCGAAGAAGACGCTGGCCTTGCTGCGAAAACGCGGCGGCCGCTGCACGCGAATCCACGCCTCGGTGATGACGCCGAGCGTGCCCTCGGAGCCGAGCACGAGTCGGTTTGGGTCGGGGCCGGCGCCCGAAGCCGGTAGCCGGCGTGTCTCGAAGTCGCCCGACGGTGAAATCATGCGTACCGACTCGAGCAGGTCGTCGATATGCGTGTAGCGCGTCGCGTAGTGGCCGCCGGCGCGCGTGGCGATCCAGCCGCCCAGCGTCGAGAATTCGTAGGATTGCGGATAGTGGCGAAACGCCAGGTCGTGTCGGTGGAGCTGTTCGGCGATTCGCGGCCCGACCGCGCCGGCCTGGACGCGGGCGGCGAGCGATTCGGGCTCGACGTCGAGGACGCGGTCCATCCCGCGCAGGTCCAGCGACACCACACCCTTCGCGCCCTCCGCGCTCGCCTCCACGCCACCCACGACGCTCGTGCCGCCGCCAAAGGGAATGACCGCGAGCCCGTCATC
>JBNJFZ010000060.1:443-16554 GCA_051747295.1 Myxococcota bacterium | reverse complement strand
GTCCAGCGACACCACACCCTTCGCGCCCTCCGCGCTCGCCTCCACGCCACCCACGACGCTCGTGCCGCCGCCAAAGGGAATGACCGCGAGCCCGTCATCAGAGGCCCAATCCATGATGCGTCGGATATCGGCTTCGGTTTTCGGGTGTGCGACGACGTCGGGGACGGCGTCGTACTGGCGGTGAAAGCCGCGCACCAGGTCGCGGTAGGCCTTGCCGTAGGCGTGTTCGACCCGCTGGCGCTTGGTTTGAGAGCAGACGTCCAAGAGCGCCTCGGGCGGCTCGACCCGCGGATTCGGGATGTCGACGTCGTCGAGCGTCGGCGGATCCAGCAGCTCGATATCTTCGAACGAGAGCATGCCCGAAAGTTGCTGGCCGATATTTCGTCGGCCTTCCTCGTCGGGAAATTTATCTGCCCAGCCCCAACCCCAGAAGTTGCGATCTCTCGAAGTCATTGCGTCCCCGTGCTGAAATCTGTCTGCTCTCAGTTGTGTTCAAGATACCACACGCTGAATAGATCGTCTTTGTCGCTCCACATATTGCGCGCCTCGAAGCCGGCCGAGGACGCCAGCTCCTGGAAGTCATCCGGGCGGTATTTGTACGAGTACTCGGTCACGATGTGGTCGCCCGCGTCGAAGTCAAACGACTCGCCGGCGACCGAGACGGTCTGGCGCTCCGTGCTGACGAGGTGCATCTCGATGCGGTGCTCGTCGCGGTTGAAGACCGCCCGGTGTTCGAACGCGTCGAGGTCGAAGTCGGCGTCGAGCTCGCGATTGGCTCGACGCAGCACGTTCAGGTTGAATGCGGCCGTCACTCCCTGCGCGTCGTTGTACGCAGCCTCCAGAGTCGCGTCGTCCTTGACCAGATCGACGCCGATGACGAGTCCGCCGTCGTCGCCGACCAACTCGGCGGTGCGGGCGAGGAAGACGCGTGCCCGAGCCGGCTCGAAGTTGCCGATGGTCGAGCCCGGGAAGAATACGACGTTGCGCTCGGCCGCGGGCAGCTTGTCGGGCAGCGCCACGGCGTTCGTGTAGTCGGCGCACATCGGCACGATTGGAAGCTCCGGGAACGCCGAGCTGAGCGACTGGTAGCACGCGCGCAGAGCCGACACCGAGATCTCGATCGGCACGTAGGTCGTCGGAGCTTCGAGCATATGCAGCAGCAATTCGGTCTTTTGGCCGCTCCCGCTCCCGTACTCGATGACGCGCGCGCCTGGGCCGACGGCTTGCGAGATCTGCCCGGCGTGCGCCTCGAGGATGCCGACTTCGGTACGGGTCGGGTAGTACTCGGGGAGCTCGCAGATCTGCTCGAAGAGCTCGCTGCCGCGGGCATCGTAGTAGAATTTACACGGGATATTCGGCGGATCCTCAGCCAATCCACTCGTGATTTCACGGCGGAAGTTGGCGACGTCGGGCTCTAGATCGACGAGGACGTCTTCGAAATCCATCAAGTGATACTCCTTACCTTGGTATGCGTCCTCATTAATTCTGACCACGAAAAATCACAAATCGAAATTCAATCTTGTACGTTGGTATTACTGCCTCATCAACGTTCGATTGCACGGCGCCGCTGACTGCAGCACACTGGAGATATGCGAATGAATGTACACCCATGGGACGCGAAAAGGGCACTGTCGGTTTCGTCGACCTTGCTCGCAGCGCTGCTCGCGTGGGGCGCGCTGGCCGCTTGCGATCGACACGAACGCGACGACAAACCAGAAAAAGTCGACACTGCCGAGGCTACCCCGGCACCCGTCCTTCCCGCTGAGCCCGGACAGCACGCGCCGTCATTCGCCACGGCCGCTGAAGGTGATGTCGCAAACCTCGCCGACGTCGAAACCTGTGGGGAATGCCACGCCGAACAGGCCGAAGAATGGGGCGAGAGCATGCACAGCTTCGCGAGCTTCAATAATCCGTTCTATCGACGTGCGTTCGACGACTTTGACGAGCAGGCGGGTCGCGACAAGACTAACTTTTGCGCCGGATGTCACGACCCGGTCGTGATGTTCTCCGGAGATATGGCGGACACGATCGAGCCCGAGCAGAAGAACGCGCACCTGGGCGTCACCTGCGGGGTCTGCCACGGCGCGACGGAGGCGACGAAGGACGGAAACGGCAGCTTTCGCGTCGAGCCAGGCCGTGTTCACGGTCCGACGGGCGAATCCAAGGCTGCGATCGCGGCGCACCGCAAGAATATGAGCACCGAGAAGGTCGACGAGGACGCGCTGTGCGTGTCGTGCCACCGCGGGTTTATCAATCATCGAACCGGCCACGCAGCGATGGTCACCGGCCTCGACGAATGGGGCCCGTGGCGCGCGTCGGGGTACAACGGCAACCCGAGCACGCGGATCGACGCGCCGGTGGAGCCGGCGAGCTGCGTGGATTGTCATATGCCGGCGGGGGAGAATGGCGTCGCGAGCCACCGATTCCCCGGCGGCCACACCACCGGCGCCGCCATGATCGGCTCGCAAGCCCAACTCGCCGCACAGCGCGCGCTGCTGGAGGACGCGGCGAGCCTGGATATCGCGGCGGTTGGGGTCGGGGATCCGGGCGAAGCCGAGGATCCCGACGAGATTGCGGCGGAGCCGGGTGACCGCATCTGGTTCGACGCGTTGGTCCGAAATACCGGCACCGGGCACGCGTTCCCCGGCGGCGTGCGCGACCTGCGAAACACCGTGGTCGACGCCACGCTGCGCGATGCAAATGGCGAGGTTGTCGCGAAGACGAAGGGCGGGAGGGAGGCGCATCGGCTGCGCGTGATGGTGGTCGGCAACGAGGCCGACAGCCGCGAGACTCACCAGGTCGCGCACTTTCGAACGCCGGCGTTCGACCACACGATCAGCACGCGCAACGCCGCGATTGTGCGGTTTGCCTGGGAGGTGCCCGACGATGTGGCGTGGCCGGTGGAATTGGAGGCGCGCATCGTCCATCGGCGGTTGCTGGACGCATTCGCCGAGGCGACGTGCGAGTCGAGCCAGGACGGGCGGGGTGCGGAGTTCATCCACGCGACCGAGAAGTACGTGGGCAAGCGGGCCGACCCGTGTGTGGAGCAGCCCGTCACGATCATCGCGAGTGCGACGGCGCGGATCGGCGGGAATGGCGTGGAGCTGCCGGAACGCGATGCGGCGCTGCGGGCGTGGGAGCGCGCGTTGGCGTTGACCGCCGAGCTGTCAGAAAACCTGCCGATGGCGCTCGCCAGCCTCGACCGGGCGCAGGAGAACGTCGACGACCAGACGCCGGATTGGCTGCGCGCTGCAATTCGATTCGAGCGAGGGCGGGTTTTTGCGCGCCAGAATCGAACTGAAGACGCGATTCCCGAATTTGATGCGGCCGAGGAGATCATCGGCGCGCATCCGGCGATCGAGCTGGCGAAGGGCCGGGCGTACGAGAAGGTCTGGATGTTCCCGCAGGCCGTGCCCGCCTACCGCGCGGCCGCCGAGCTCCAGGGCGACGACCGCATCTGGCGCGGGCTGGCGTACAACCTGGGCAGCATGGACGAGCACCGCGCCTCGCTGGAGGCCGCGCAGAAAGGGCTCGCGATCGAGCCGCGCGACAAAGATCTGCTGCGCGCCCAACTGCTCGCCCTACGCGGCCTGGACGCGCCGAAGGAGGACGTTGAGGCGGCGGCCGCGGCCTACGACAAGTACAAGGCGGATGAAGAGGCACCGCATATCCGCATCGTGTGCTCCGACGACTCCGAGGTCTGCCGGCGCGAGCGGCTGCCGGTGCATGTGCATTGGCTCAGGTGAGTAGGAGAGTAGGTAAATGGGAGAGTAGGTAGGCTATGTGGGTGCGGCGCGCCCAGGTAGGTCATAGGTTTGCGCGGCCCTGCGGGCCACGCGGGTCATAGGTTCATGGAAGCGTGGAGGCTCGGAGGCATGGAACTGCGGCGCGCCCGGACGGTTCTCCAAGGCTCCACTCATCCACGTCTCGAAGCCTCCAAGAACCTATGACCTCGCTCGTGCCGCCAGGCGCGAGCGAAACCTATGACCTCGCTCGTGCCGCCAGGCGCGAGCGAAACCTATGACCTATCGAGCCAGTGTCGCGAGATTACAACTCACGCGCGCACCAGCTGAAGCGGCAGGAGTAAGGGGCGGAGCAGTCCCCGGCGTCGTTGCATCGAATCTTTGTGGCACAGACGTCGATGAACTCTCGAATACGCCATTCGTGAGGCTTGCACTTTCGCTCGTCGTCGGTTGCACATGTGCCGGGACCGAGCGCACCGGGCGCATAGATGCAATCGCCCGACTCGCAGTCTTCCGTGGTCAAGCAGAAGCTGGCTTCACAGGCATCTTGTTCGGGCACGCATCGAGTGCCCTCTGGACAATCCGGGCAGCTCTCGGGACGGGGTTTGCAGGTAGCCGGGCTGTCTGAATCTTCGATGCCGCAGTACTCGTCCGCATCACAATCGGAGTCGACAAGGCACGCCTCCTCGCATACGCCGCTCAGGCAGATGCCGCTGGAGCAGTCGGGATTTGCGTCGCACGAACTTCCGTCCGCAACATCTCCGAACTGTTTGCACGTGTCTTGGTTTTCGCACGTCTGGCCGACGGGGCATTGATAAATCGAGCCAGCGCAGCCCGAAGGCGGCTCACAGACCCCTCTGTCGAGATCACAGTCCGTGCCGCTGGGGCAATCTGCTTCAACTTCACAAAAGGGGCCACACTCGTCGCGGCTCACGGCACACGTGCACCGGGACATGGAGTCTCCTGGGCGCCGGGCACATCTGTAAGAGGCGGGGCATTCACCGGGCGCGCAGTCGAGACCTTCACGCGTGCACTCACCGTTGACGCAGACGTCGTCTTCGTGGGCGCACGTACAGTCTTCGACGACCACCGCGCCGCCCTGCGTGCCACCGGTATCCGACCCGGACCCGTCCGCGTCCGATTCACTTGAATCTGGTTGTGCATCGACCGTCGAGCTCCCGTCGCGAGTCGCGTCACTGGAAGTGTCCTCATCGGAGGGCTGAGCTCCAGAGTTGCTGCTTCCTACATTGTCGTTGCACGCTGAAAAAAGCACGAGTGTAAGCGACAAAATCACGGATAGTCGTCGCATGAGTACCCCCAACAAAAGGAGATGATAGGTGTTCAGGATTTCCTTCGCTTCATTAGAGCAGGCGCCCGCGATTGATGCAATTGGGCCATAGGTTTGCGCGGCCCTTCGGTCGACGCAGGTCATAGGTTCGTGGAAGCGTGTAGGCTCGGAGGCATGGAGTGTGGCCCAGATGAGCGTCGTTAGTAATCGTAGGTACGATTCGAGATGATGAAGCTACCGAAGATCCGCAGACCCAGGAGCACGTAGACGTTCCTCCACGCATCCAGGCCTCCAAGAACCTATGACCTCGCTCGCGCCACCAGGCGCGAGCGAAACCTATGACCTACGCCGCAGCATGAACTTCCAACAAACCGTAACCTTTCTCTACACCGACGACCTCGCGACCACGGCGACGTTCTACGAGGACGTGCTGGGTCTGGAACTGGCGCTGGATCAGGGGAGTTGCCGCATCTACACGACGTCGCCGGGGGCATTTGTGGGGTTTTGCGAGCGCGACGAGGGTGCGGCGCCCGCCGGCGTCATCTTCACGCTGGTGACCGACGACGTCGACGGGGCCTACGAGGAACTCGCGGAAGCTGGCGTGACGTTCGAGAAGGAGCCGGCCTACAACGGCGAGTACGCGATCTACCACTGCTTTTTGCGAGACCCGAACGGGTATCTCATCGAGATTCAACGGTTCGAGGACCCGGGTTGGCCGACCAATTAGGCCCCGGAGGTGCGCAGTGGCCCGCAGGCTGCCAGCCTGCGAAGTTACGCAGGAGCCCGGAGGCGTTTGCAGAGCTGTAGGACTGTTCCGCGTCGGGCACAGCACGCTGCGTTCGCGGGGGCGATACATCGCCCGTGGCATCTGGTGCGCGAGCTTTCTAGCTCGCCCCGCGGCTTTCCAGCCGCGGCCTGCGTGCGACTTGGAGCAACTCATGCTGCGACCGACCCGTCGGCCTGAATTGGGTGCCCGTTGAAGTTGGGCAACGTGACCCTTTGGTCACAGCGCAGGTTGATCACTGCGCATCGACCCAGCCACGATTGTCATTGCCCGCGCCATACTGTGTCGGTATGCCGAAAGGCCAAGGGCTACTTGCAGGCCGCAGATTTGTTTGGATGGCGACGGCCTTGACTGTCGATGTGTTCCCGTCGCGAAGACCATAGAGCACACCACGATGGCTCATGGCCCAGGGCCGATCGAAGCTGAGGGGCATTTCATCGAGAACTTGTTCGAGAGAGAGTTCTTCAGATTCGATATTGTAGACGAAAAATCGGTTATATCCCTTACCGGAATTACGGATGCCTGCAGCAAGAAAGACCCGTCGATTTCGAAGAGCGACTATTTGCGCTGAGAAAAGCTGACTGTCACCAGAGGTCTCTTGCTGTGTTGGCAAAGATATTTCTCGCACCTTCAATTCGGAGAGGTCCAATATTTTAAGTGTCTGTGAGCTCCGAACCATGCAGGCTACAGTCTGCTCATCGACGGCAACGGAGCGATTGCAAGTAGCGGAGAGCTTCTCTTCCCCTGCTTCATTGCGAACTACGACGGATGAATCGGCACTGTTGCCAATCTGCATTTCAGAGATCCAGTATTCACCCAGCGGCACTCCGATATTTGGCGAAGTACCCACTTCCTCACCACACCTGTTAAGGAGGGTGTACTCCCAAGTCGATTCTGCAAGATTGCGCTCCCTGAGAGTAAAACCATCGCTTGGATGTCCGTGGACGAGCATACCTGAGCGTGTGAGCGGATAATCCCAATATGGCTCACCGGACGCCGCATCTATCGCCACGAAACCAGTACCAGGGGCGTTTCCTGTGACGGCGACTCCCAATAGCCCTGCTTCATTCAGCGTGACGGACACGCTGGCGGCATCTGAACGAGCTGAATCCCAGACACGTTGAAAACGGATGGGCGTTTGCTGGGATGGTCTAATATCGATCGCCATCACCCCTACATACATGGGCGCATCGGAGCTACTGGGCATCAAAGGTCCCGTATGGGGAATATATAAGGTTGGAGGATCGTCCAGCAGGACCGATACTCCCGCCTGAATTTCGTAGGATCCCTCGGGTAACTCGAGGCAAGCCAGACGCTCCCCCGATATCGCATCCAACACAGAAACGCTGCGCATCGGATTGTCGAACATGTGGGGGTTAAAAACGTTATTGATGTTCAACAGAACTTCCCGCGGCTCTCCCTCCCAATCGATCACGCCGTACACGAAGCCACCACCGTGCGCGTCCTGATCGAGGTCTCGAGGGTCGTTGCTATCGGGACAAGATGGATCGGTGGTCCACAAAATCCCCGGTTCGCCCACTGCATCTCCGGGTGCTCGAGCTTTTGCGTACGGCGTCCGCGAAAGCTCCTCCGGGGGGCACGTGTCCTCAATCTCTTCCCAGGGAGGCTCGCTCTCGCGAACCTCTCCTCCGTCAGTATCGCTTGTATCCCCTCCATCTCTTGCGTCGTCTGAATCGGGCTCACCGCCATCTGAGGTGTCCGCGACGTCCGCGACGACATCATCTACTGCGTCGAGGCCGGCATCATTATCTCCCTGATTGTTGGCATTCGCGTCCCCGCCTCCATCACATGCGCCTAACAGCACGAACATGAGAAGCAGAATCGTAGACGGGTGTCGCATGGGTCCCCTGAATGCAGCGTACGGAGAGAAGCTTACGGATTCGAAATTAGAGCACCTTGACGATCGCGATGCAATTTACGCCAGAGAAGGCACCATCTGCCAGACGCGACTGATCATCACCGTTATGGAAGCTCGCGAACTTGCTCGCTTCGTTCACAGCGCACCCCGGTCGGGCGGTGATCAAACGCGTCGGCTCCCCCCCATGGAAACCCGGAGCGGTCGGAGACGGCCAAGCCGCTGTAGATCCGCAGGTCGAGGCGCGAACCAGGTAGGTCATAGGTTTGCGCGGCCCTGCGGGCCACGCAGGTCATAGGTACATGGAAGCGTAGCGGCATGGAGACTCGCCCACCCGGTAGCTGCGGATCTACGGCGGCGATAGCCGCCGTAGATCCGCAGATCGAGGCGCGCCGACACGGCCATCCAGGCCTCCAAGCATCCAGCCTCCATGCCTCCAAGAACCTATGACCTGCGAGGCGGTAGCCTCGCAAACCTATGACCTACGCCGCTGGCCCCGCGAACCACCGACGCAGCGGTCATCCATACCGGCTCCGAAATCGCCACGGGCCTTCTGGACACGCCAAGCTGAAACGATGCAATCCCTCAATCCCTCAATCCCTCAATCCCTACGTTTCGTAGCCCAGCTCTTCCCCAACGTCCTTCAACATTTGCTCGGCAAACTCGCGGTACTCCCAGTCTTCGGGCGCCAACTCCAGCGCCTGCGCGAGGTCCTGGGCGGCCTCCTCGGGCTGGTCGAGCAGGTTCCAGACGCCGGCGCGCTTGGCGTAGGGCATCGGGTTGTACGGGTCGAGCTGGATGGCGCGGTTCCAGTCGTCGATGGCGCCGCGAAAGTCCTCCTGCTTGAGGCGCGCGAGCCCGCGGTTGAGCAGTGACTCGACGTCTTCGTCGTCGAGCTCCAGCGCAGCGCTAAAGTCCTCGCTCGCCAGGTCGTACTCTTCCTGCGCGGCGTGGGCGTTGCCACGATTGTAGAAGTTCGTCGGGTCGTACGGCTGTTTTTCGATCGCCTGGTCGAATTGGTCGATGGCCTTCTCGGTATAGCCGCCCTCCAGAAAGATATAACCCAGCGCCGAGTGGGCCTCGGCGTAATCGGGGTCGGCCTCGAGGGCTTTTTGGTAGTCGACGACGGCGCTCCGCAGATCGCCCGTGGCCCGGTGAACCATCGCGCGGTTGGCGTACGCGGCGGGGGTGTCGGGGTCGAGGTCGATGGCGCGGTCAAAGTCCTCCATCGCGCCGTCTGCGTCGCCGCCGGCGAATCGCACGATGCCGCGGTTGGCGTAGACCTCGGCCGACTCATCGTCGACCTCGACGGCGCGGTCGAAGTCGTCGCGCGCGGCATCCAGGTCGTCCTGGGCGTAGTAGGCGAGCCCCCGGTGGACCAGCGCCGGGATATTCTGGCGGTCGACCGAGAGCGCTCGCGCAAAGTCGTCGATCGCCTCGTCCAACTCCTCCATCGCGGCGTGGGAGATGCCGCGGCGCACGTACGCCTCGGCCAGGTCGCGGTCGAGCTTCAGCGCGGCGGTGGAGTCGTCGATCGCTCCGGTCAGGTCACCGTGCTCGTACCGCTCACGGGCTCGATCGAGGTACTCGTTGGCCGTCTCCAGGTCTTCGTACTCGTGATGGTGCTCGTGGTCGTGGACGTGCGTCCCGCCGTGCATGACGTCGCGAAACGCTCCAGATCGAGCCATCTCGTCGAATTCTTCGACAAATCGCTCCGTGATCTGTCGGTACAGCTTCCGAAAGTCGTCTTCATTGGCGATGATCGCCGAAATCGCGTCCTCGAGCGGGCCCTGCAAGTCCGCGCGCCCCAGCTCGCCCAATGCCTCGTCGAGTTGGGCGTGGGAGCGGTACATCGCGAGGTGCTCATCCAAAAATTCGGCGTCGAGCTCGTCGGGGACAGTCGTGTCGACCGACTCGGATCGCTCCTCGAGCTCTTCGAGATCGGCCAGAGCCTCCTCCATCGGACGAGACTCCTTCGCCACAAGATCCAGGTTCATCGGGGCGAGCACGAGGTAGCGCACGTCGAGGGCCGGGGCGCGCACGAAGAACAGCCATGCCAGCCGATAAATCGCGTCGGCCAGCTCGCCGTCGTCGTCGAACGGCTGAGGCAGATCCTGGCGCCACGCGGCGCTTCGGACGGCCTCTGCGATCTGCGCGTCGTCCACATCGTCGACGGCGCTGAGTTTAGAGAGTTGGGCGCGAATTGCGTCGAAATCAGTTTGCCAGGTCATCGGTGTCCCGGTCGTAGAAGCCATTGACGCTGCGTACAGTACGGACGAGCCCCGTTGAGTCAACGTCGCCGACTCTTTCAAACCTTGCCTTGCGCCGTGCGATACATAGATTCGGGGCGACTCGAAACGCACACAGCGCGACTGCGTCTAACTCATGTCGGCCGGACGAGCCCGGTCTCAGATGCGCGACGACCACAACCCTCGACAACGAATAGGAAAATACATGGCCACTGCGACACAGGAACCGCCGGTAAGGGCGCTCGTTGGAAATGACGATCTGCTACCGATCGCCCCGATGATCTACGTCGCGTGGGCGGATGGATGCCTGACAGACGAGGAGATCGAAGCGATTCGTTCCCAGGCAGCGAATCAGACATGGCTGGATGAGGACGCGCAGTCCAAGCTCGACGACTGGCTCGATCCGGAAAATCCACCCTCGGCGAACCGACTCGAGCGTCTATCTTCCGCGATTCGAGAGTGCGCCGGCGGCCTGCCGCGCGACCGGCGAGACAGCCTCGCCGATCTGGGGGTCGAGATCGCGCGCCTGGAGAGTAGCGATGACGCTCGAGATTGGGTCGACGATGAGGTGCGAGCTGCCCTGGAGAGTATCGAGGCGGCACTGGGAGTGGTCGGCAGCGACGCTACCCGCGCGCTGCTCGACGACGTTCGACGCCGCCGGGAGACCGTGCTCGCCGAGCCAGATCCGACGTTCGACGTCGACGCGATGACCGCGCGAATGGAGGGGCGCCACCACGAGGCGTTCAACCGCGTCCGTGAGGTGCTGGGGCGTGACGAGTTCCGCTTTCACTATGGCCTCCCCAAAGAGGAGTACCGAGAGAAGGTCCTCGAGTGGACCCAGGTTCTGGCTGACGAGGGGCTCGGGCTGCTGGCCTACCCCGAGGAAGCCGGCGGCGAGGGCGATCTGGATGGCTTTGTCTCGACGTTCGAGGCGCTCGGGATGTTCGACCTGAGCCTCGTGGTCAAATTCGGCGTTCAATTCGGCCTATTCGGCCTCAGTATTCGGTTTTTGGGCACCGACAAGCACCACGAGAAGTACCTCGAAGACGTGGGCACGCTGGAATTGCCAGGCGGATTCGCCATGACCGAGCTCGGACATGGCTCGAACGTGCGCGACATCGAGACGACCGCGACCTTCGACCCCGAGACCCAGGAGTTCATCATCGACACGCCGACGCCCTCGGCGCGCAAGGAATGGATTGGGAACGCGGCGGCGCACGGGCGCATGATGAGCGTATTCGCGCAGTTGCAGGTCGGCGACGAAAACCACGGCGTCCACGCGCTGCTGGTCCCGGTGCGCGACGAGGACGGCAATGCGCTGCCGGGCGTCACGCTCGAGGATTGTGGGCACAAGATGGGCCTGAATGGGGTCGATAACGGCCGCATCTGGTTCGATGACGTGCGCGTTCCGCGCGAGAACCTGCTCGACCGCTACGGATCGGTCAGCGAGGACGGCGAATACTCGAGCCCGATTCCGTCGGCCGGGAAGCGTTTCTTCACGATGTTGGGCACGCTGGTGGGGGGGCGCGTCAGCGTGGGCGCGGCCGCGCTGCAGGCCACCAAGGTCGCGCTGGCCGTCGCCACACGCTACAGCGCTATGCGCCGTCAGTTCGGTCCGGAGGGCGAGCCGGAGGCACCGATTTTGGACTATCGCACGCACAAGAGACGGCTGATGCCGCGCATTGCGACCGCCTACGGGCTGACGTTTGCGATGCGATACCTCGTCGACCGCTATATGAACCGTACCGAGGACGACCAGCGCGAGGTCGAGGCGCTCGCCGCCGGGCTCAAGGCGTACGCGACGTGGAACGCCATCGACAGCATCCAGGAGGCGCGCGAGAGCTGCGGCGGCATGGGCTTCTTGTCGGTGAATCGCATCGCTCAGATCCGAAAAGACGTCGACGTGTTCGCGACCTTCGAGGGCGACAACACGGTGCTGATGATGCTCGTGACGAAGAGTCTGCTCAGCGAGTACAAGCAGCAATTCGAGGAGCGCAAGGTCTTCGGCGTGCTCAAGTACATCGCCAAGCAGGCATCGACGGCCGTCCAGGAGCTCAACCCCATCGTGACCCGCGACACCTCGGTCGAGCACCTTTACTCGCCGGAGTTTCAGGTCAACGCGATGAAGTATCGCGAGCAAGATCTGCTCGGGTCGGTGGCGCAGCGGCTCAAGCGACGCCTGGACGAGGGGATGGACTCGTTCGAGGCCTTCAATCAGGTCCAGGATCACCTGATGTCGCTGGCGCACGCCCATGTCGAGCGGGTGGTGATGGAGCAATTCGCCCGCGGCGTCGAGGAGACCGAGGACGAAGATATGCGCGCCATCCTCGCCAAGATGCGAAACCTGTACGCGATGTCGAATATCCACGAGGACATCGGTTGGTTCCTGGAGAACGGATACGTCGAGCCGCAGAAGGCCCGCGCGATCCGAGATCAGGTCAACGAGCTGTGCGAACAGTTGCGCGAGCAGGCGCTACCGCTCGTCAACGCCTTCGGCATCCCCGACAAATGCTTGTCGGCGCCGGTGGCGTTCCCGGACGCGGGTCTGCCCGCAGACTCGGATGCCGAACTCGCGAAGTCCGTCGGAACGGCCGGAGAGTGACTCGAGATGTGTACGATTATTCTCGCTCACAATGTTGTCGATGGTGCTCCGGTATTCCTCGGGTCGAATCGTGACGAGCAACTGGGGCGCCCGGCGGCCCCGCCGAAGGAGTTCAACGACCGGGCGTTGCGCGTGGTCGCTCCGCAGGATCTCGAGGCGGGCGGCACGTGGCTGGGCATCAATGAGGCCGGCGTGTTGGTGGCGATCACCAACCGGTTTGGTGCGTTCTTCGGTAGCGATCGGCGCTCGCGCGGCGAGCTCGTCTTCAAGGCGTTGGAGTACGATACGCCACACGCTGCGGCCGAGGCGATCGGCGCGCTCGATGCGACCGACTACAACGGGTTTCACCTCGTGATTGCCTCGCCGGAGCAGGCGCGGCTGGTGTGGGGCGACGGCGAGCTGATGTGTCGCTCGGAGCTGCCCTCGGGAGGCATTTCGGTGGTGACGGAGCGCTCGCTCGGCGCGGCGCGCAACGATCGAAAGCGACGCGTCAAGCGCGAGGTCGAGGAGCTCGCGCGCCACCACGAGCTGGACGGGCCGGCGCTCGAGCAGCTCCTCTCGAAGCGCGACGACGGCAGTATGGACGCCACCTGCGTCGTGATGGATGGACTCGACTACGGGACGCGCTCGTCGACGATCGTTGGATTGGGCGGGCGACCGTTGTTGCGTTATGCGGATGGTCGGCCGTGCGACACGCCGTTCGAGGACCGGTCAGACCTCTTGGTGGAGCTCTTTGGATGAGCGACGACACCGAATCGACGACTCGCGCGGTCGCGAGACGCTTTGCGGACGCGCTGTGTCGGGCTGAATGGTTCGAGGCGGGCCGCCAGCTCGCCGGCGCGGCGACGTACGCTCTGCGCGGGCGGCGGGTGCTCGGACGGCGCAAGATCATGGCCCTGTTTCGCGACAACACCGAGTGGGCGGAGGCGGAGTTCGACTCCGTGGGTTTCGACTACGAGGTTCGCAAAGTCGAGGGAGCTGTCGCCTGGATTCGCTTCACCGACCGGTTGGAGCGCGGCGGCCGCGCATTCGAGCACGAGTCCGAAGAACTCGCCGAGGTCAACGCCGGGCGCGAGCTCATCATGAACCTCACCCACATCGATATCCCGGGCGAGGACGAACGGCTGCGCGCGTTCCTGAGAGAGGTCGGGGTGTCGGAGTAGCGACGCGCCGCAGAGCGACGCATCACAACCAATGACCTTCTCACCCATTCACCCATTCACCCACTCCCCCTACCCCCACTCACCCTAACCACAGTACCCAGCCGTCCCCGACGACAGAATCGCCTGGCAGGTCGTGCCGGACGGGCATGTGCCCGATACCGACGTGTCGCAGGGGATCTCGCAGCGGGGATTGCCCGTCTGGTCCCAGTCATCGCAGAGCACGTTGTCGTCGCACCAGCTCCCGACTTCGGCCGATGTGCAGCTGTCGCCGGCGTCCATGCGCGTCGACGTCTTGTTCGTCGTGCAGAACCCGAGACGCAGCGTCAGGTAGCGCGAGGCGCAAACTTCCGCAGTGCCACACCGCGAGGTCGCGCCCGATGCGTACTGGAATGACTCGCAATAGCGGGTGCAGGTGCCGCTTCCGGAGTCGCTGCCGCCGTACGGCTCGCTCGCGTCGTTCGGGATGACGCACACGTCGTCCGCCGAGCAGTTCAGCGGCTCGCCCAACTCGCACGTGTCGCCGTTTACGAGAGGACCGGCCACGCCGCAGTACCCGTCGACGTTGTTCTCGTCCGAGGGGATGCAGCGCGGCCGCGCCGAGCCACATGCGTTGTTGGTGGAGAGCAGGCTCGGGTCGCACTCGGTGCGGCAGGCGCCCAGGTCCGGGTCGTCGGAGAAGGCGATGCACGCCTCGGATGAGCCGCAGATATTCTGAGATGCGTTCTGCGACGGGTCGCAGTACTTCTTGCAGCGACCCTCGGTCGGGTCGGTCGGAGCGTCGGTCCCCGCGGGGCTGCACGTCAGTCCGACCTCGCAGTAGCCCGAACCGTCGTAGTAACAGGTGCCGTCTTCGGCGACCGTGCCCTGCGCGGTGCAGTAACCGCTGCTACCCGAGTACGGCTGGCACAGCTCGCTGCCAGAGCACAGCGTGTCGTCTGTGCTGCCGATTCCGCCACAGTCGAGCTCGCAGGCGCCGACCGAGTTGGTCGGATCTTCGTCGTCGGGGAACAAGATGCGGCAGAAGTCTCCCGACGCGCAGCCCGGGGAGCCGGATGCGCTGCAGAAGCTGCGGCAGGTCTTGGTGCCGCGGTCGTCCAGGCAGTAATTGCCGGATTCGCAGTCATCGGCGCTGAAGTCGTCCGAGCAGCTGTCGCCCTCGGAGTTGGAACCGACGCCGCGGCACAGGCCTTCGCCGATCCCGAAGTACGGCATGCACTGGGTGTCGGGGCCGCAGGTATAGGTGTTCCCGCTGTTGTCCGAGCCGCAATAGGCGAGGCACGCACCGCCGCTGGGCAAGCCGACGTCGAAGCACTCGAGGCCGGTCTGGCAGGGGCTCGTGGCGCTGCACGGCGGGGCGCAGCGGCCGGCCAGGCACACGCCGGAGGAGCAGTCGGCGTCCGACGAGCAGGCCGGGCGGGTATCTTCACAGCGACCGATGGAGGTGTCGCACGACTGATAGCCGTCGCAGTCGAAGTCGCTACTGCAGCCCGAGAAGTTCGTGGTGCCGGTGTCACTGGTGTCCGAGGTGTCGGACGTGTCGGAGGTGTCGGAGGTGTCGGAGGTGTCACTGGTGTCGGAGGTGTCGGAGGTGTCACTGGTGTCACTGGTGTCACTGGTGTCACTGGTGTCCGAGGTGTCCGAGGTGTCCGAGGTGTCGGTCGTATCGGATGTGTCTCCGCTGTCCTGAGTGCCGGTGTCGTCGGTGCCCGTATCGTCGGTGCCCGTATCGTCGGTGCCCGTATCGTCGGTGCCCGTATCGTCGGTGCCCGTATCGTCGGTGCCCGTATCGTCGGTGCCGGTGTCGTCGGTGCCGGTGTCGTCGGTGCCGGTGTCGTTGCTGCCCGTATCGTCGGTGCCCGTATCCGTTGTTCCGGTGTCGTCGGGCGAGGTGTCCTCCTCGCTGCCGGAATCCTCGGTGCCGGCGTCCTCGGTGCCCGTATCCTGCTCGATCGAACCATCGTCGACGCAATAGCCCTCGTCGCTGCAGACCAGGGGCAGCGGACAGTCGAAGTCCGAATCGCAGGCCTGCCCCTGCTCGTCCCCGTTATTTGCCGCCTCTGGGTCGCTACAGCCGATGGAGCCGAGACAGACAGAGAAAACGAAGCAGGTCAACAAGATCCGTGCACTATTTCTCATGGGAACTCACCCTCAGCATGCCTTAAAACTCAGACGCGCCGGACTCGCGCGACCGGATTCGGGAGGAAGTATTTGGACGCAGAACGCCGTATTTTGGTCTTCGAGATACTCCGACTATCAAACGTGATGCGGCAGCGCAACCGGGCGCGGTATCGGCTGCTGACGCAGCCTCGCGGTATCGGCTGCTGACGCAGCCTCGCGGTATCGGCTGCTGACGCAGCCTCGCGGTATCGGCTGCTGACGCAGCCTCGCGGTATCGGCTGCTGACGC
>JBNJFZ010000060.1:0-343 GCA_051747295.1 Myxococcota bacterium | reverse complement strand
AGCCTCGCTTCATAAACAACCCTCCAGGTTCCATGTCTCCGCACCTCCTGCGAGCGAACGGAGTGAGCGATACAGCGAGGTCGCGAAGCGACCGATACAGCGAGCATGCCGCAGGCATGCGATACAGCGAGCCGAAGGCGATACAGCGAGGTCGCGAAGCGACCGATACAGCGCCCCTTCTGTGAGCAGCGGCCCTGCGCTATGCTCTGCCGGGCGGCGAAACACTCTCTTTTTGGACGATCACAGATGACCCAGGAAGACCCACTCAGCGAATATCAGGCCAGCCAGCGGCGCCGTCAGACCACCATGCTCGTCGGAGGGTTGCTGGTCGGGCTCTTCGTGA
>JBNJFZ010000059.1:0-29664 GCA_051747295.1 Myxococcota bacterium | reverse complement strand
GTGCGACTGGTCGACCGCGAGGACTTCGCGGTAGGCGTCAATAGCCTCGTGCGGCTGTTCGAGCCGATCCTCGTAAATCGTGGCGATTCGCTCTTTGATACCGACAATTTCGTCGGGATCGTACGTCGACTCCGCTTTGCGGCGGAGCACATCGATGAGGTCCTCCCATCGCTCGTACGCCTCGAAGATTCGCTCGAGGCTCTCCATCGCGAGCAAGTCGGTCTCGTCGATGACCAGAATCTGCTCGTACGCCTCGACGGCGTCGTCGATCTCGGCCATTTGCATCTCGTAGAGTTCACCGAGCTTACGCCACAGGTCGATGCGCTCGTCCGGCTCGGCCGACAGCTCGATTCGCTTGTTGAGCACATTGGCGAGCTCGGGCCACGCGGCGAGCTGTCGATACAGCCCCTCGAGCATCTCGAGGATCTCCGAGTTGTCCGGCTCGATGCTCAACGCACGCTGCAGATGCATCACCGCGTCGTCGGGCTGGTCCAGCTCGTTGGCGTACCAACCACCGACTTGCCTGTGCAGGTCGGCCGCGATGAACGAATCACCGAGCTCCTGCAGGACGCCGGCGAATCGCTCCACCAGCTCGTCCCAGAGGCCCGTGCTCCGCGCCAGATCCTCGAGTCGACGTCGCAGATCCTCGTCATCGACCGTCTCGGGCGTGAACGCAGACAGCATCACGAGAAGTGCGCTCTCTGGCTGGTCCAGGCTCTCTTCGAATACCCGTGCCGCGGCGCGCAAAATCTCTGCACGGTCGTACGGGTCTTCGACCACTTCTGCGCGGTCGAGGTAGAGGTTGACCAGCTTGCTGAGCGCTTCTTCATCACCCAGGTCGCGATAAATATTCTCCAGCGCGCGACTCGCCTGCATATTCGTGTGCTCGATCTCGAGCACACGCTCGTATTGACGCGCCGCCTCTTCGGGCTGCATCAACTTGTTTTCGTAGATGTCCGCGATGCGCATCAGCTCGTCGATGCGCGCCTGCTCGTCGTCGAGGTTGTCCACCTTCACATCGAGCACGCCCGCCGCCTCTTCCCACATACTCTCCTGCAGGTAGAGTCGCTCGAGGTTCTCCAGCGCAAGTTCGTTGCCCAGGTCCATCGACATGACGTTGCGCCACGCCTCGATAGCGTCGTGCGGGCGCATCAGCATATCGCCCTGAATCTCGGCGAGCTCGGTCCACAGCCCCTGCTTGCGCTCTTGAGCGACCAATTCGTGGTCGATCATCCGCTCCAGCACGTCGGCGAGCTGCTCGTAATCTCCCTGCTGCGTATAGATATCACGCACGGACTCGAGCGCCTCCAGATGCATCGGATCGATCTCGAGGACCGACTGCCACGCATCCATCGCCTGCATGTCGTTGCCGAGCTGTTCGCTCCAGATCGTGCCGAGCGAATCGTACAATACAAGCTGCTCGTCGGGGCTATCCGACAGCTCGACCTGCCGCTCCAGAATCGACACGAGGTCGTCCCAGCGCTCCGTCTGGAAGTACAACTCCCGGAGATTGTCCAGCGCGTTCTGGTCGGCCGGGTCGATGTCGATGACGCGGTTCCACAGGTCGATGGCATCCATCGGCCGCTCGAGCATATTCTCGGCGAGGTTCGCCATGCGGGCGTAAAACTCGGCCTGCTCGTCGGGCTCCATCGTGTTTTCGGCGCGACGCTCGAGGATGTCGAACAGGTCTTGCCACTCCTGACGCTGCGTGTGCAGCTGCTCGAGCATCTCCAGCGCATTCTCGTGAGACGGCCGGATATCGAGGATATTGCGATACGTGTCGATCGCCTCCTCGGGCATATCCAACTCGTTCTGGTAGACCTGCGCCAGGCGGTAGCTCAGATCGACGATGTCTTCCTCGTCGTAGAGCCCCTGAATCCGGCGACGCAGTATGTCCGCCAGGTCCGCGTATCGTCCCTGTGACTCGTAGATCCGGTCGAGCGCTTCGAGCGCTCTCGGCTCCCCTTCGTCGATCTCGAGCGCCTGCAAATACGCGCCTTCCGCGTCGTCGGGAGACTGCAGCTTGTCGTCCAGGATGCTGGCCAGGTTGACCCACAACTCCAGGGCGTCTTCGTCTTCGATGTCCTCGCGCTCGAGCGCGTCCACGTAGAAGGACGCGGTCGGCTCCCACGAGCCTGTCGACTCGGCGAGCTCTTCGAGCTTCGTGACGACTTCCTGGTCGTCCGGCTTCTCGGCGAGCGCGCTGCCGTAGACCTCCAGAGCCCGCTGCTCGTCTCCTAGCTCGTGGAGCAAAATGCGCCCAACCTGCATCAGCAGATCGTAGCGCTCGTGGCGATCGTCGAGCATATCCAGGCGCTGCAGATAGATCTCGACGAGCTTCTCGTGCTGTCCCTTCTCGAGGTAATGCGGCTCGAGGATATCCGAGATGCGCTGGACGGCCTGGCCGGCCATGAACATCTGCTCGAGTGACTGAATCGCCTGCTCGTTGTCGGGATCATCCATCAGGACGGTCTGGTAGACGTCGATGGCCTGATCCGGCTCTTCGAGCGCCTCCTGATACAGCATGCCCTGACGCAGTTGCAGCTCGCGGGTCTCGTCCGGATCGGTGCTGTTCATGATTCGCGTCTGGACGACCTCGGCGAGGTCATACCAGCGCCCTTCGGTCTGATACAGCCGATCGAGCGCCAGAATCGCGCGCTCATTATCCGGCTCGATATCCGTGACTCGCTTATGCCGCTCGATAGCCTCGGCCGGAAGCCCCAGCTCCTCTTCGTAGAATCGAGCGATACGCAGGTTGATCTCGGTGACGGCTCCGTAGTCAGAGACGTCCTCGAGGACTCGATCGAGCTCCTCGATGAGGTGGTGCCACTGGTCCAGTTCTCGGGCCAGCCGCTCCAGATTCTCCAACACCTCTTCGCGCCCGGGCATCACCGATGCCGCCGATACCCACGCATCGAATGCCTGCGACTTGTCGCCGAGTTCTTCTTCCCAGATGCGCGCGACCTCGTGGTAGAGCTCGAGCTTGCGTTCCGGATCGGGGCTAGCCTCGATGAGTAGCTCGTAGACGCGTACGAGCTTCTCCCACTCGTTCCCGTCCTCGTACACCGGTTGCAGCACTTCAGCGGCCTGCACCTCGTACTCCCCGCGCTCGACCATACCCTCGAGTGCCTCACGAGTTTGCTCGTGTTCCGGCGCCTCGTCCAGGACCTCTCGGTAGACCTCGATCGCCTGCATTCCGTCGGCCATCTCCGTCTCCCAGAGGCGGCCGGTGCGATACTTCAGGTGGAGTTCGTCCTCCGGCAGCCCGGCCAACTCCATCTGTCGCTGTAGCGTCTCGAGCAACTCGTTCCACTGCTCGGTCTCCTGGTAGAGCTCGTCGAGCTTCTCGAGCGCCGCCAGTTCGGCTTCGTCGATCTCCAGGATGTCGTTGTAGACCTCGACCGCCTCGAAAGGCGCGGCCAGATGCTCCCGATAAATCGGCCCCATCGCGTACAACAGGTCCTTTCGGGCCTCGTCGTTCTCGGCCAGATCCAGCTTGCGTCGGTAGATCTCGAGGAGATCTTCCCATCGCGCCAGATCCGTGTAGATGACCTCGAGCCGGTCTATCGCGTGCGAGTCGGCCTCGTCGACCGTCAACACCTGCTGGTAGACATCTACCGCAGCCTCGGGCCGCTCGAGGATCTCCTCGTGAACGTTACCGGCTTGATACAGCAGTTGCTTCTTGTCGTCCTCTTCCTCGACCAATTCGGACTTCGCGCGAAGAATCGTGACCAGCGGTTCCCAGGTCTGCGTCTGCTGGTAGATCGCCTCGAGCGCCTCGACGGTCTCGAGGTCGTCCGGGAAGCGCTCGCGCACTTCTTCGAGTTGCTCGGCGGCTTGCTCCAACCGATCCAGGTGCTCGATGTTGATCTCGGCTGCTCGCCAGTAGAGATCCTTCTTGACCAGAGCCCCTGCCTGAGCCGCAGCCTCGGCGTCGAATACTTCTTCGAGTGCGCCGTAGTCGTCCAGCGACTCCGCCAGACGATAGAGCGAATCGAGCGTCGTCTCGTCCTCGACGTCGTGCGAGAGGGCACGAGCGAACGTCTCGAATGCACTGCGCTGGTCGCCGCCCCGTTCCTCGTGGAGCTCGGCGATGCGGTGCAGGAGTTCGACGGTCTCGCCTGCATCGGTCGACGTATCGACCTGGACTTCGAGCGCATCGATGAGGCGCTCCCACTCGTCTCGCTCGACGTATAGCGGCTCGAGAATCTCGCTGGCACGCCGACGCGGCGCATCTTCGCGATGCATCAGGCGCTCGAGCGCGGCATTTGCCCGCTCGTCATCCGGTGACGCTTCCAGAACCTCTTCGTAGTAATCGACCGCGCGATCGAGGTCCTCGACATTGAACTCGTAGACGCGTCCGAGGCGGTTCTTGACGTCGCTCGTCTCTTCGCCTTCCACCAACTCGAGCTCGGTTCGAAGGTTTTCGGCGAGCGCATCCCAGTCCTCGGCATCGCGATACAGGCGGTTGAGCCCACGGACCGCACGTACGTTGTCTGGATCCTCCTCGAAAATGCCCTTGAGCACCGCGATCGCGGTGTCCCTGTCGTCGAGCAGTCGCTCGTGGAGCACGGCTTTACGGAATTCGTACTCCTGAGCCCGCTCGGTGGTCTCGGCCAGGTCGATCTTCTTGTCGTAGACGTCGAGCAACTCGTCCCACTGCTCGGTCTGCGAGTAGAGGCCCTCGAGTGCATCGAGTGCTCGGTTCGACTCGGACTCCACCTCGAGAATCTCGTTGTAGAGTTCCTGTGCTTGCTCCGAATCCTCCAGCCGCTCGGAGTACATCTCCGCGAGGTCGAAGAGGTAATCGACGCGAAGCGACTCGTCGTCGAGCCCCGACATGATCGATTCGTAGTGTTCGATGAGCTCGGCCCACTGGCCGGTCTCGTTGGCAACTCGCTTGATCTGACGGCGCCCGAGATCGCTGGAGGGCTCCATCTCGACGAGGCGCTCGTAAGTCGCGAAGGCATCCTCTGCTGCGCCCTGCTCGACAACCTGGACGTCTCCGATGCGCTCCAAGAGCGCGACCTGCTCGTCGGTTGCCTCGGCGACTTCCACCTGGATTTCGAGCGTATCGATCAGTCGCGCCCACTCGCCGCGAACCTCGAAGATCGGCTCGAGCGTTCGAGCCACTGCACCCCGGTATCCGGGGTCTTCGAGGTAGGATTCGACCTCCTCGAGCGCCTCGTCGTGAAGTGGGCGCCACGTCAGGACGTGCCCCAGCGCACCGACCGCTTCGTCGTGTTCTTCCAGGTGGTGCTTGCACACCTGTCCGAGCTCGTGGCGAAGTGTGACGAGCTCCTCGATTTCATCTTCGAGATACTGTGGTTCGACGTCGCCTGCCGCGGGCTCGCCAGCTTCGACGGTATCGCCGACCGAGGCTTCGTCGAGTTCGCCTTCTTCGAACTCCGCATCGCTGTCGGTGCCGAAGGAGTCCTCGTCGAGTTCGTCGGCATCGAGCTGTGCCTCATCCTCGTAGTTCTCGCCTTCTTCGCCCGTGTCCTCTTCGAGTCCTACTTCGCTGCTGGTCTCTTCACCCAGTCCTACTTCGCTGCTGGACTCTTCGCCGAGTCCTACTTCGCTGCTGGTCTCTTCGCCGAGTCCTACTTCGCTGCTGCTCTCCTCTCCGAGCCCGACATCGCTGCTGAACTCCTCGCCGAGACCTTCGTCGGCTTCTTCCAGCTCGGCATCGAATCCGGCCACGTCCGATTCAGCGTCGAGAGCTGCGCCCTCGCCCGGAAGCATTGTCTGCAGGTCGACCGCGCCGACCAGTCGCCCGGCCATCGCCCGGTCGCGAGCTCGCTGCTCGATGATCTCGATCTCGCCGCGAATCGTCTCGGCCAGATCTTGGTATGCCGCGCGATCGCGATAGAGCCGGTGCAGCTGGGCGAGTGTCTCCGGGTTGGCCGGCTCGATGTCGCGGGCTCGCTCGTAGTACTCGAGCGCCTGATCGACGTCTCCGGCCTGTTCTTCTGCGATATCCGCCATGCCCCGAAGGATTTCGACCTTCGCGCTGGCGTCCTCAGTCAGGTCGAGCCGGCGCTGATAGACGTCCTGAAGATCGTCCCAGCGCTCCGCACGCCGGTAGATCTTCTCCATCGACGCCAGCGCACCGAGGTGATCGGAGCGCACATCGAGCACGGCCTGGAACTGCTCCAGTGCCGGGTCGAGCTGCTCGAGCTGCTCGGAGAGCACCTGACCGAGCTGCAGGCGCACGGTAAGCTCCGCCTCTTCGTCGAGGTCCAGTTGCAGGGTATCTCGATACACATCTGCCAGCGGCCCCCACGCTTCTGCCGCGCCGGCCGCCTCGCGCAGTTGCTCGGCGAGTTCGTCGTCATCCGGCGTCTCGCGATAGGCATGGGCGTACCACTCGAACGCCCCCTGCGGATCCTCGAGCTCGTCGGCGTGTAGGCTCGCGAGCTTGAGTTGATACTCCCGGCGGTCCTCCGCCTCGTCCTGGTGCTCCAGAATGACACGCAGCGACTCCTCGAGCTTCTCCCAATCCTCTTTCTCCCGATAGATCGGCGCGAGCTGGCGGGCCGCCTGCTCGTTGCGCTCGTCTACGGACAGCACTCGCTCCAGATCTCTCTCGGCTCGACCGGTGTCCTCGAGTTCTTCGCGCCAGATGCGCGCGGCCCTCAGGAGCAATTCGATCTTGACCGGATCCTCGACGGTTCCCGCACGTGTCTCCATGACCCGCACCAGATCCTGATACGCGTCGTCTTTGGCGTAGAACTCCTCCAGCGCGTCCCAGTCGTGCTCCTGAATGTAGAGCTTCTCGAGCGCCTTTCGGGCCTTGAGATCTTCCCAATCGAGCTCGAGGGCTCCTTTCCACGCCTCGATCGCCCGGTCGGTATCTTCCAGCCGATCGGCATAGAGCATGCCCATCTTCTGATAGAGCTTCATCCGGGCATCGGGATCCTCGACCTGCTCGACCTTCTGCTCGAGCACTTCGGCGAGTTTTTCGTAATCGCGGCTCTTCTCGTAGAGCTTCTCGAGGGCGTCGAGCGCATCCATGTCTTCCGGTGCGACTTCTCGCACCTCGAGCCACAACTCGGTGGCGACCTCCGGATTCCTGAGACGGTCGCTGGCCAGCTCCGCTACTTCTTTGAGCGCCTCGGCCTTTTCTTCTTCGGTCTCGAGGGTCTCGATTTCCTGCTTGTGGACGTCGATGAGCTTCTCCCACTCACGACGCTTCTCGTACATCTCTTTGAGGAACGACAGCGCCCCTTTGTGGTGCGGGCGAATCTCGAGGATCTCCTCGTAGGCCTTGATCGCCTCGGCCTGGTTTCGGAACTTCTCCAGGAAGAGCTCGGCGATCTGCTCGTAGATCTCGACGCGTTCGTCATCGGTACGCGCGTGCTCGGCCTTGGTCTGGAGCATGTTGATGAGCTCCGATGCACGATTCATCTTGTCGTACATCTCGATGAGCGCATCGATGGCCTCGAGGTTATCCTCCTCGATCTCCAGAATCTCTTTGTAGGTGTTCACGACCATCATGTCGTGATTCATCTCGTCTCGATACACCCGGATGGCTTCATGGAGCAGATCGACGCGATCTGCATCGCGCTCGTCGCCCAACGCCTCGACCTCCTTTTTGATGAGGTCGACGTACATCGGCCACTTCTCGGCGCGACGGTACAAGACTTTGAGACGATTCGTGACCAATTCGTCGTCGACCTGTCGGTCCAGGCGGCGGAGGGCATCGATCTCCTTGTCCAGGTCCCCCAGTGCAGCGGCCATATTGGCCATCTGCAGGTAGACCGTCTTGGCCTTTTCTTCGTCACTGAGATCGTCGTGGCGCTTCTCGAGTGCACGCTGGAATTTGCGCCAGTTGTCCTGTGCCTGCTCGAGATCCTCGAGCAGCGTCAGCATATCCTCGTCACCGGCTGCTTCCGCCCACTCGGCCGCGCTGTCCTGATCGTCGAGTTCTTGAAATGCCAGGCGCGCTTTGAGCGCATCCTCATCGGTCGTTCCGCTCCCGTCGACGAGATCGAGGACGGACTGCCAGAACGACTCCTCTTCGACGAGATAACCAGCCCGGCGATAGAACCTCAGTCCGACGCCCAGATCGACGGCATCTGACCACAGGGCCAGCGCGTCGTCGTCACCGTCGCGGTGCCGCGACTCCAGTCGAGCAGCACGCGTCAGATACATCAGTTGATCGTCTTCCGCTTCTGCCGAGGCGGCCTGTTGGCGCAGATCTTCGAAGCGATCTCGCCAGGTGTAGGTCTCCTGCTCTTCCTCTTCGTCGACCTCATGCTCGACATCCGCCTCTTCGACATCCGCCTCTTCGACATCCGCCTCTTCGACATCTGCCTCTTCGACATCATCTTCGTCGAGCTCAGCGACCTCTTCTTCTCCGAAATCGTCGATCGCCTCGTCGAACTCGTCGACCTCCATGACTTCTTCGGCGTCCGATACGTCATCGCCGGCTTCGAAGGTTTCCTCTTCCAGCTCCGCTTCGACGTCGCTGACGTCTTCTCCTGGCTCGAAGGACTCTTCGTCGGGCTCGATGTCGACGTCGACTTCTTCGTCTGCGTCGAGCGCGGCCTCTGCTTCTGGAGGCGTAGTCGGCGGTGCCGAGGGTGGGCCAGCGGGCGGCTCTTCCTCGATCATCTCCAGTTCATCATCGTCGAGCGCTTCGGCTTCAGACGCTTCCTCACCGGGGGCTTCCGGCGGCACACCCGCCTCCTGTTCATCGACGAGCATCTCTTCGTCGAGCTCCATCGTGTGAGGATTGGGCTCGCTCTCGGTCACGTCTTCGGCGGGGGCATCCTGCTCATCGCCGTCCGCTTCGTTCGTGGCGAGGTCTTCGAGTTCGACGTCTTCTCCGACGGCTTCTTCGGCTGTCTCGTCGCCCTCGACCTCATGGCCGAGTTCGGCCAACGCCTCGCGTGCTCGTTCGTTGGTCGGATCCAGCTCGTACGCGAAACCGAAGCACTGCAGCGCGCTATCAGCGTCATCGAGCCGATCGAGATACACCTTCCCCAGTTCGGCTGATGCCCGTGATTGCTCTTCCGGATCGTCGACGTGCTCGACCTCTTCATAGAGCAACTCCGCGAGCCGCTCCCATTGCTCTCGCTGGCGCGCCAGCTCTTGCTGGGACCAGCGAGCCGCCAGGCTGCCGGGCTCCAGGTCGACGGCATATTGAAATGCGTTGGCCGCTTCGTCGACGTCCCCGATCAGGCGCCAGAGGATGTCCCCCATCCTCATGTAGAGTCGGCTCTGGTGCTCGCCTTCTTCGAAGTGACCCAGCGCATCCGTGAAGAATCCGAGGAGGTTATCACCATCTCCCTCGATCGCGAGTCGATACAGGTGTGCCTCGACCGACACGAGGGTCTCTTCTCCGACCTCCAGGCACTGATCGATCAGCATCGTCGCCGTATCGGCATCTTCGAGCTCGATCGCCGCGAGCCGCCCGGCCTCCAGGAGGCAGCGGGAGATCACGTCTTCGTCGTCGTGGTCTTCCACAAACGCCACGAGACGCTCGACGAGTTGCTCCGGCTCGGAGTCGTATATCGACTCCATCCGTTTTACCGGTGCCAGATCGTAGGGATTCGACTCGAGTCGCGAGAGTAGGTCCTGCATCTTTGTGTCACGATCCATGAGTTACCGAACTTCCTTTGCGAGCCGAGACGTGGTCTCGGCTTGGGATAGTGTACGCTCCGATACACGGTCCCTCGTGCCAGACCGCGGTTGCCCGCTGGCCGTATCGAGAGACGCGCTCGTCACAAGGCTCCTCGCCCAGAGGCCTGCTCGAAGATTGTCGGAAAAGTGGGTCAAGTTCTCGAAGAGGTATAGCACAGGCCGCCGTCGCGAAACAGTCATTCCAAATCAGATCCGATGTGGCAGGGCGCACGCCTCGCGCCCTGCCGCAGGCGCTACTCGGCTTGCTCGGCCTCTTCTTTCTTCTGCTGCTTCAACTTCTGCAGTAGACCCTGGGCCGCGACGACGCGGGCCTGGTCTTCGGCCCGGGTGAGAAATCGCTCCAGGCGCTCGATGGCCTCATCGCGCTGCCCCATCGCATTCTGTGCAATGGCCAGGTTGAACGACGCGGATGCGTAGCTCTCCTTGAGCTCGAGTGCCTTGCGCAGGCTCTCGGCGGCTTGCTGGTAGCGCTCCAACTTCAACTGGGCCAGTCCTCGACCGTGATGCAGTCGCGGCGCCTCCGGGTTATTCGTGATGCCGTTTTCGTAGACCTTGAGCGCTTTGTCGTTGAAGTCGAAGCGCAGGTAGAGATCCCCGAGTGCATGGTATGCCGCGCCACCCGGATCATCCTCACCAATTTTCATCCGGGGGGACGCCTCGATCGACTTCATGAAGCTCTCGACCGCGTCCGGGTAGTCCGCCATCGCTAACTGGCTTTCTCCGAGTCGAAACCAGGCCTTCGCATAGTCGGGATGATCTTGGACCGTCGTGCTCAATACGCTTGCAGCTTCATCATGCCGGCCCATATCCGCCAGGACCTTGCCGAGCTTGTACGGGATCACCTTGTTGTCGGGATCGCGGCTCATCGCCTCACGGTAATACCGCTCGGCGTTTTCGTACTCCCCGAGTCTGTCGTGGTAGATCTGCGCCAGATTCAGCGCCGGTTTTGCCCAGGTTGGGTCCATCTCGTGGGCTTCTTTCAGGTCCTTGATCGCATCCGTGGTAGATCCGCTGTTGTACTCCTGGAGCGCGTCTTTCATCTTCTGACTCGCCTCGGCCCGGTCGAAATTACATCCGGTAGCCAAGCCGACGAAGCACAAGACGGCGACGATTGCGAGAAGTCTGCTATTGAAGGCAGTTCTCTCGCGAAATTCAAATTTCATAAGAGGGGTCTCCCGTCAGTGCTAATCTGATCGCTGAACGGTGAATCTTCTATGTTATCTGCCCGTATCTGCCGGTATCATAACCCCACAGACACCGGACCTGCAACCAGGATGCAACATCGATATCAGCCCGGCGCTGCGCGACGCGCGACGTCCCCGCGCCGACGACCTCCCGCACGCGACCAACAGTTCATCCCGAACCCCCGATCGAGCTCCCTCCGAGATCGGGCTCATCGGGCACCTCGAGCATCTCGCGGAGCATATCGATGCGAACGTAAAGCCTTGAAAACAAAGGAGCATCGCGACCAGCGACGTCGAACCTGAGGCGGTGTAATATTCGCTCGAGACATGACTCCACCCGATCATTGCGGAAACTCGCCGACATTAGATCGGCGCCAGCCACCCGTCCGTTCGTCGTGACCATGACCTCGTAGATGATCGTCCCTTCGAGATCCTCCTGCTGATTTCTGCCCAACCGATAGCAGCGAAGCCCCTCCCGCTCGACCAGCGCTGCTGCACCGTCCACCGGAAAGATCGCTCCACTCACACGTTCGACCACAACATCGAGGGTCGGCCGATTCGGTGGCTCGTCTTCCAGGTACGGCTGTGTCGTCCGATCTGTGACCTCCGGCGGAATCTCGCGCTGGGTCGGCTCCGACGGCTCGGCAGGGGCGCTCGCACACGCAGATAACAGCACCGTGAGCAGCAGCAGCGCACCGTACTCACTCGTAAAATGGGCTATACGATAGGTCATCGACATATCCGTTGATCGAACTCGCCGGCATCGATTACGAGAGGCAAACAAAAAGGCGCCTGCGGTATTCGCCGCAGGCGCCTTTTTGTGTGCTCTTCAGGCTGTCAGTTCGAGCTGAAGTTGAATGGATAGTTGACGATGACGATACCGCCGCCCTTGGGCTCCGGGAAGACCCATCGTCTGATCTTACTGGCCATGCAACTCTCGACCGCTGTGTTATTGAGCGAAGACTTTTTGGTCTTCGCAGCGATGACGTTACCCGTGGCCGAGATCGTGAAGTTCATGGTCACCTGGCCGGTGAGTGCCTTGTTCTTCTGGAGTTCCTGCTCGTAGCAGAACTTGATCTCTCGACGGTGCTTACGGATGACGCGACGGATGATCTCCTTGTCGAGCGAGCCCGTGACGAGCGGCTTGCCGGGGACGACCTGCGGGATCTTGCTCTTGCGGTCGCCGAGGTCTCCGGCTCCTTTACCGTAGCCCGAGCCGCCTCGTCCGCCACCACCGCGACCTGCGGTACCGACGTTCGCCATACCGATGCCTCGCTCCGAGACACCACCGCCACCACGTCCGGAGCCGCTCAGGCCCAGCCCGCCGAAGCCCTTGGCGTTACCGGCCGAGTCGCCCTCCATATTGCCGAGTGCGTGGATGGCATCGCTGCCCACCGACTGGCTGCTATTACCCCACATCGAGGTGACCTGATTGTCCTGGAAGACCTTCATGACACCGGCGTTCTGAGCAATCTTGGTGTCGCGCGCCTTCTTGAGCTCGAGGTCCTTATTGCTGGGCGGGCCTTTGATGGCCATCCGCTTGTCTTCTTGCTCCGAGTCTTCCTTACCGGCCTTGCCCTCTTCACCTTTGTGCTTGGCTGCCTGCTCTTCGTCACCGGCGTCGTCGAGCCAGTTCGGCTTCTCTTCTTCTTCTTCCTTGTCCGGCTTGACCAGCATCTGAGCGAAGCGGTCATCGGCCTGTAAGCTGTCGAAGTTCAAGTTCCCGGAGTCCGCCGGGATGCTCATTGACAGCAGGAGGAACGCGATGTGCGCGACCGCGCTCATGCCGACATAAGGCAGCGGCGCGGTATCGAATGGGAGCCCGCCGCCAATGGCAGCCGGCATGTCGGTGAAGTGGACGAGAAACGTCGTCCGCCCGAGATCGACGCGAGCAACCGTGCGGCGGCCCAGCGAGATCTCGTACGCATTCGCAGCCTTCGAGCTCTGGCGGGCGATACCCTGCTCGATCGCCTCGTCGATGGTGAATTGCTCGTCGGCATTCTGAACGTGACCGCGCATGTCTGGGGTCACGACCAGCGTGTAGGAGCCGCCGTCGAATGACACGAGCGGAAAGTCCTCGCCCTGGATCGATGCGTCCTCGAAGATGAAGTCGTTTTCCCAATCGGGGCCGATCGTAACCGTGCGCGCCTCCGAGAAACTCGAGACCGACAGCACCTGGTCCGACCAGAGCATCGCGACTTCGAGGGTGTCTCCGCCGGAGCTCTCGAAGAATTGTTCCTCATAGATTTCACTGGCGGACGGGCCCTGCCTGTAGGACGCGGACGCACCGGCGCTGGCCGAGGCGCTGCTCGCTGCCTCGTCTTGTCCTTGTCCCGCGACCGACTCGACCGGCTCGTCGGTGTCGACCCATTCTCCCTGCGGATCGTAATACCCGAAGGAAACCTTCCACTCGCCCTGATCGTCGTAGTACCCGTAGCCGAGGTGGTATTCCCCCGTCTCGTCGTAATAGCCCGGGATGTAGTTGCCACCGTCGTCGTAGTATCCCTGCAGCGTATAAGGCTCGACCTCGGTGCCGTCTTCCAGCTCGATCGTTCCACCGGAGGTCGCCGTCGCCTGACCGCCGTCTTGCTGGCTGGTCTGGGCCTCACCGGCCGCCTCGGCTCGATCCTCATCGAGCTTCTCGTCCAACCCGTCACTGACCATCGTCTGGTCGGCAGTGCCGCCAAACTCCATGTCGCCCCCAGCTTCGACGAACTCGAGCCGCACGGTGGTATCACCGAATCGCAGCTCGTCCCCGCTCGAGACTTCGGACTTGGTGACTTTTTCGTCGTTGACGTACGTTCCCGACGCGCTTCCGAGGTCGATAACGCTATAACTCCCGTCCGACGCTTTTTCGATCACTGCGTGGATACGGGAGACGTTGTCGTCCTCGAGCCGCAGGTGCGAGCTCGCGAGCTTGCCGATCTTGATGACGTCCTGGTCCAGTTCTTCTGTGCGAACCACTTCGCCGTCTCGGACGATCTCGAAGCTAAGTTTGAAGTTCGACTCACTCATTGCTGCTCTTTCCTCTCCAGGCCTCTATTGACTCGGCCGGAATTGTCGACCCTGTTGCCGGACTTACCGCCGCCTTCCGTGAACCTTCATACAGTTCTGACAACGGCCGGCGTCTCGAGTTCCATCTCTTTCCAAAAAAGATGGACACCGTCTCATCAAAGCTCTTCGACGGTCTTCAACATCTCCGGAATGAAGTCCGAACGGATGTTGATCAGGCTACTCGTCTTGCCATGCTGCTCACCCTGGATCCCCTCTCCACTGGGCTTGATGAGACTACCCGTCACATCATCACCGTCGAAGTCGTAGGTGGTTTCGTCCTTGTATTGCACGTCGCCCTGTCCTTGCTGCGAGCGGCCTACTTCGGGCTGCGGCATATCCTGGGCAGCGACCGATACGGGGATGAGAAATGATGCTGCGATTATAACCAACGCCAGCTTCTTGACCATGACGTGTCCTCTCCTTTTCAGAAATGCCGCTTCCGGCACACCCTACGATTGCGCTTCCTTGGGTCCCAACGTCCGACGCGTCTCCCGCATTCTCTTTCGACCCGGGCTACCACGGCTCGTGTCCTGGAAGGCGTCGCACAAGCAGAATCTTCCCATCTCGGACCAACCCTGGACCGTGAACCCATTGGAAAGACTTACGCTTGATTCAGTAATCATGCTCTCTTGGTTGCCGTGTATCGACGACGACAAGACTAGCACAGAGCCCGCGCGGCGCAAAGTTACACACCGGAGGACACGTACTGACGCGGAGAGTTCGTCCTAAAAAAAATGGGGCCAGCGCCGCACCTTAGTGCAACGCCGGCCCTACTTAGCGCTCGTCTGAGCGTTGGGACGTGTCTGTACGTGAGCGTCACTCACCACCTTCTTCTGCACCTTCTTGACCGTCTTCAGACGCTCCCTCCGAAGCTTCGGCATCGCCCTCCTGGTCGGCCTGTTCTTGCGCGGCCTCCTCAGCAGCCTCAGCCTGAGCTTCGAGTTGCTGAGCCAGGCTCTCCTTTTGCTCCTCGAGCACCGGGATCTGCTCCTGGGTCACGTCCACGATCTCGGCGACCTGCTTGATGCGGTCGTTCGCTTCCTTGCGCTTCTCCTGGTCCCCGCTGTCATCGTAGGCGAGGTAGTTGCGGTAGTGCTCGATCGCCTTGTTGTAGTGCTTGAGCGCCTCGCGCATATTTTCGATATTCCACTCCATCTGCTCGACGGGATCTTCCGGGGCCTCACCACCATCCGCACCACCGAGCATCGCGTTCTGGGCGAGGTGCTCATGCTCGAGGACAGCGATATTGAACTGGACCGCAGCATTCTCGGGCTCCAGATCCATCACCTCCGCGTAGATCTTCTGTGCTCCTTCGAGGTCCTCGAGGCCGCGCTTGGCCACCGCGACACTCATCTTCGCCTCGACATTCTTCGGCTGTTGCTCGAGCACCACGTTGAAGTGGGCCATTGCCTTCTCGTACGACTGAACATTGAGCATCACAGCGCCCAGGTTCATGCGGGCAGGCACGTGCTTGGGCTCGATCTTGATCGCGCGGTCGAACTGACCGATCGCCGCGGTGACGTCGTTTCGGGCGAGTTCGACGAGGCCCAACACATTTCTCAGGTCGGCGTTCGGTTCGGCATTGTCGAGCTTCAGAGCATTGAGAATCACCAGCTTCGCCACGTCGTGATTGCCGCGGTCGTAGTAGATACGAGCCAGGTTTGCGTAGGCATTGACGTTTTGCGAATCACCGGCCAGCGACAGTCGTGCATGCCGCACGGCCTGTTTGTAATCCGCGTCCTCACGGAAGAACACGCTGACGTTATTATGCGCGGCGGGGCTGAAGGGCTCGGCCTCGATGGCCTTGTCGAACAGGCGCCGCCCTTCTTGAAGGTTGCCCTTTTCGATCTCCATCATCCCCAGGTTGACCCAGGGAGCTCCGAGGTTGGGGGCATGTTCGGCGGCCTCTTCGTACGCCTCCTTGGCGTCCTCGTCGTCCCCCTGCATCTCGTAGACGAGACCGAGGTTGAACCACGCCTTGCCGAACCCGGGATCCTCGTCGACCGCATCCTCGAGTGCGTTCTCGACCGCCGCCAGATCTGTCTCGCCTTCCTCCTGGAAGATCTCGACAGCCCTTTCGAACTCGCGGATGGCGTTCTTGTTCTCAGTCCCCCCCTGAGCCGCGAGCGAAGGATTCGTCGTCTCTTTCTCGCCCTTACCGCTCTTACAAGCCGAAAGGCCGACTGCCAGTGCGAGCACCAGCATGGCGGACAATAGTGTTCGATGTGTGTGCATCCGTGTCATCTCTGCTCTGGTCTATTTCAGCGCTCTGCAGCGACTATCTCTCGCTTACTCAGCGCTCGCCTGCGGGCCGCTCTCGCTGGCCTCCTCGGCTGCGTCCTCTCCAGTCGTCGTCGTGCCACCGCCCAGGTCACGCAGGCGGTCTTCCTCTTTGACTTTCTCGATGAACTCCGAGCGAGCAAAGCCCGGGTTGAAGTGGTTCGGCTCGGCACGCAACTCCGAGGGCTTTCGGTAGTTCTTGGGATCGAGCTTGCCCAGCTCGATCTGAGCCTTCTTGCTGTACTCGTTGAACCAGCTCTCTCTCTTGGCGACTTCCAGCGACCGTGCGTACGCATCGATGGCCTTCTGCTCGACGATGCTGGCCTTGTCCTCGAGCAGCCCCTTGTAGATCTCCTCCTGGTCGACTGACAGTCGATCGGGCACCGGGCTGTTTCGGATGGTGTTCGCGAAGTTCTGGTACTGCGATCCAATGCGATACAGCGCGGCAATCGCCCAGTCGGGACGTCCAAAGCGGATGACTTCCTCGAAGATCTTCTGCGCCTTCTCGGCGACCTCCATCTTCTCGGTGAACAGCTCCTGGAGCTCTTCCTCATCGGACGCCTTGACCGTGATGGCGGCCATATCTTCGTAGACGTCCTCACCGAGCATGAACTTCGCTTGAGCTGCCGCGTCACGGCCCTTGGTCAGCTTTTGCTGTGCTTCCTCGCCGAGGTCCTTGTAGACGTCGAGCGTCTCTTCGAACTTCTTGAGCGCGCGCTTGCGATTCCGTTCGCCGTCTTGCTCCCAGTAGTACATCGCCACGGCCGAATGTGCCTGGAGCACACGGTCCATATTCCCGCTGTCGCCGAACTCCTTGATGAAGCTTCGGTACTGCTCGAACGCCTCTTTGGGCTTGTCCTGCGTCTCGTAGATCTTGGCGACTTGATAGGCGACCTCGGCGGCCTTCTCGGGATTCTGCTTTCCGTAGAGCTCGAGGTATTTCTGGTAGTTCTGAATGGCACGGTCGTATTGGCCGAGCCCCTGTCGGAACGTCGAGGCGTTCGCCAGCGCATCCTCGGCGTTCTCGCCCTTCTCGAAGTTCTTGACGTAGAGCTCGTAGAACTTCGCGGCCTGACTGTACACTGCCAGTGCGTGGTAGTTACCGCCGATATTGTAGAGCGTGTCCGGCACCAGATCCGACTGCGGGCGGGCCTTCAGCAAGAAGACGCGCACCTGAATGGCCTTCCCCAGCTCCTTCATGCGCTCGAAGTCCAGTGCAGCGTTGTAGAGCGCCTTGTCGACGTAATCGCTGTCCGGGAAGTCGCGGTAGTACTGCACGAAGCACTGGGCAGCCTCTTTCCAATTCTCCTCGTCGTCGTGAATCGTGCACTTCTTGAAGCGAATCTGCGTGTACAGCGCCTCGACGTCCTCCATGAACATCTCGTCTTCGACGGGGCGCTTATCGAGGTACTCCTTGGTCGCATCAGCCAGCTGATCGAAGTCTTGACGCAGGTTGATGGTGTCGAGGTGCAGGTTCGCGGCGATGACCGAGAGGCGGTGGTCGCTGTGATTGTAGGCGATATTCTTGAACATCTCGCCGGACTTCTCGAGGTGGTTGTGATCGTAGTACGTACGGGCAATCGTGTACTTGACGTCCACGATGCGTTCACCGTCGGGAAGCAGCTCGACATAACGCTTGCAGGCATTGATGAGCTTTTTGTGCAGCTCTGGGATCTCTTTGGGCTTGGGCGGCTCTTTGGCGGCCGCTTGCTTCTGCTTGCACTCCTCGTCGTCCTCGGCACACTCTTGCTCTTCCTCGTCGACCTTCGCCGTGGAGGACTCGTCGATCTTGGCCTGCTCTTCGGATGTGTCGACGATCTTGAAGTACGACAGCACGGCCGCGTGCGCGGCGTCCTTGGTGTATTTGCCCTCGGGCTTGAGGTCGAGCGCCTGCTCGTAGGCCGCGGCTGCCTCCTCCCACTTCTCGAGCTTGTAGAGCAGTTCCCCGTAGAAGAACGTCATCTGATACTTCTTGGGCGTCTCCGGGAACGTCTCCAGGTAGTACTTGTAGAGGTAGTACGACATCGCGTACAGATCCGGGTTCTTCGTCTTCTGAGCCTGACGGTGGTAGACCGTCGACCACTCCCGAATCAGCGCATCGACGCGCTCACGACTCTTCTTGTAGAACGGCTGGTCGGCGTCATCGAACTTGCCGGAGTCGGCAAATTGGACGAGCTTCATCAGGCGCACCAGCTCCTTGATCGTCTCCTGGCTGTAGGCGTTTTCAGCGGTCTTGTTGCGCACGATTTCGTACTGATAATCGATCGTCTTCGCGCTGCTGTTATTTGTCTTTATCAGGATGCGGTACATCCGGGTCGAGTTGCCGATCTTGCCCATATCCCCGTAGTGGATGGCGAGGCGCTCGGCGAGCTTGAGCCACTTGTCTTCGTCCTCGGAGCCCTTGGTGATTCGCTTGATGAACGGAAGGGCCTTCTCGGGCACACCGACGTGGGCGTACGTGCGAACCAGGTCCTTCTGGGACTGGTTGATCAGTGATTTGGAGTTCGGGTGTTCGGGGTGCTTGCGCGAGTAGTCGATCACCTCGAGGAAGGTGTCGATGGCGCGGTCCTTCTCGTCCATGTTGAAGTAGCACCACGCCTCCTTGTAGCGCGCGTAGGCATACGCGGTCGAGTTGGGATACTCCTTGAGCTTCTTATAGGCCTTGAGCGCGCTCTGGACGTCTTCCTTCTCGTTGTAATAGTACTCACCGAAGGCAAGCAGCACGTCGGGGACGTACTGGGTATTCGGGTACTCCGAGATCAGGCGCTTGAAGATATCCAGAGCCTGGTCTTGCTTGCCGATCTGCTGGAGGTTGTTGCCCAGGTAGTACAGCACTTTGTCGCGCTCTTTGAAGTCCGGGTAGTTTTGGATGATATCCGCGTAGCGCTTGACCGCTTCTTTGCGCAGTCGCTTGGACTCGTCGAGCATCATCTGCATGCGCTGCTGACAACGCTTGTGGCCCTGCTCGTCGCCCTTGTCGCGAATCTGGTAGCATTCGTCCTGCTTGGCGAACGCCTCCATCTCGTAGGACTTCGATTTATCCCAGTACTTCTCCGAGAGCGCGAACAGGTACTTCGCGCGCTTGGGGTCACCCGAGGAGGTCGAATCGATGAGCTTCTTGAGCTCGACGATCTGCTGGTCGAGCAGGCGACGGCTCGTCTGTGACTGCTCCTCGCGGTCGCTTATGAAGCTCTCGGCGTCGACCGAGGGCTGCTCCTCTTCTTCCTCGAGCGACGGACGCTCTTTCTCGAGGGACGCGTCGGCCTCGTCGACCTGGACGGTCTTCTCTTCCTTCTCCTCTTCTTCTTGAGCGGCCAGGGTGGCCGGGGCTGCGATGAGGAGTCCTCCGAGTACAGCGGCGAGCAGAACTCGGGCGAGTCCCGTGAAATCAGCTTTGGTTTCGGGCAACTTCATAAGGAAGACTCCTTGGTTCCGTCTCAACGACGGCTCCGGGTTCAGCGCTTGCACTGCGAGTTGATGGCGAAGACGTAGTGTCCGAGCTCGTCCTTCCAGTATTCACCGTCAAAGGTCCAGTACATCTGTTCATCGGACACTTCGATTCTCTCTTCTTGCGTGGTGTTCGCCGCCACGTCCATGCCAGCGCGGATGTCGGCCTGGACCTGACCGCGTCGAGCCCGCGTGACCTCGAACTTGATCTCACTCTTCTGACGAATCAGGTCGTCGAGCTCCGTGACCACGCGCTCCAGGCGTTGTTGCGCCAGCGATCCCGCGTCGTTGAGAGCAAAACTCTCGGCGACCGTTGCGTCCTGGACGAGTGTTCCGCCCAGCGAACTCTGCTTCCAGGAGCTGGGCATGGACTCGATCTTTTCGAGCTCTGCCCGGACGGTCTCGACGAGTTCGAATTTTCGTTTGACCTGTGCATCGTCCAAAGCCGCATTCAGGATCTGGTAGACTTGCGGGTCGAAATCTGTCTCTCCTTCCTTCAACTCCCTGAGAAACTCAAACATTTCCGTCGGGTCCTGATACGTGTCCAGGACGGTCTGCACTTCGGGCTTGAGCGGCTCGTAATAATATTCGAACTCACCCAGCTCGTACTCCACACGATCGTATTTGCAGTTGTAGAAGAAGATCACCGCCGCGAGGATCGGGCCCTCTGGGAAGTAGGCATCCGCGAAGAACGGTGAGTTGAGGCTGTGGAGGTTTCCGAGGGCTCTATTGTAGCCGTCGACCTGGAAGTACGCCCAACTCGACTCGAACAAGGCCTGCGGCCAGCGGTCGGACTCCCGATCGACGTTCGAGTAATATTTCAGGCTCGTCTCGTAGTCGCCGGTCGAGTAGAACACCCGCGCCATCCCCAGGTTCGACAGCTCCAGCAGGTTTTTCTCTTGCTCATTGAGCCCCTCGCCCCCTTTCTTATCGTTGAGGTAGCGAAGGACTTCCTTGAAGTTTTGCACCGCCGGCGCTGCCTCGTAATTCGCGACGTTCGTGATCGCTGCGATGTAGCGCGACTTGGCGAAGAGATCGCTTCGGCGGCTGACGTAGCCCAGCAGCTCGAGCGCATTATCGGTGTTGAGATTCTGGTAGAAGTGGCGGCCGACCAGGTACGCGTAGCGATCCCGATACTTCTCCGGAACTTTCTGTGGGAAGGTCTCGGGATTGTAATAGGCCGCGAGGCGCTCCAGCAGCGACGGATCGCCGGGGATGACGTCGGTGAGCAACACCAGCGGTCGCAGCGTCTGCTCGAAATAGGGATGGGGCTCACCCTGGTCGACGATCTGGCCGAAATAGGCCAACGCACCCTGATACAGCTCCATACGAAACAGGGTCTTGCCCAATTCGTATTCAGCCTCGGGCACAAACGACTCCGCGCCCGGATCATCCATCTGAGCGGAGACGACTTTATGGAACATCAGGCTCGCTTCGGCGAACTTGCCCTTCTCATAGAGCTTTTTGCCTTCCGCAATGAACTCCTGATACGGAGCCTGTGGTTCGGCCGACTCGGTCTCCTCGGCTCCGAAAGTCATCTCACCATCATCCTGGCCCAGCGCGGTCGACGACCACGTTAGAGTCAGGGCAAAGGCGACGAGCACACTACCTACGACGCGTCTGGTCATGAACATTCGCTCCACGGAATGTCTGATATTGATAATAGCCTGGCCCCTCGAGGGTGCCTGTCTTTCAGCGTGATCGGACTCGACCCAACATCGGTCCGGCGAGCCGGCAGCAACCCTTGTTCCGCGCCGCGCTCGACCACGATCTTTTCAAATACTCGACCTCGTCCTGTACCCATCACTCTTATTCAGCGATGAGCGATCGGTCCGATGGTACGCAGTACCGGTCGTCGGTGACCAGGATGAACGCCTCGCACGTCCCGTCGGGACAATCCGAGTCCGTCTCACAGCTGGCCGTACAGAATCCCGCACTTCCTTTGTAGCGACCGCATGCCCCGGTATCGCACTGAAACGAAGGATCTTCGGCGCAACTCGGCTGCCGATTGCCATCATCGGAATCACAGGCCCCCGGTGGAAGATCGCATGCGATGTACCAACCGCCCGTGTTGCATCCAACAAACGTCAGACTGAGCACAAAAAGCGCGCCCAACATAATCAGTAAACCCGTAATACGACGGCCTGGCTGCATTCGACTTCCTCCACACTCACTTCTTCGGATAGGACTTCCTTGGGAAAGGATGCACTTGATCGCAGGCCCGAGTCAAGCTCATCACGCCCTTCCGAAGATGCGATCGACACTCACTTTCGATGCTTATCGCGGCGCCACAAAGATCTCATCCAGAAGGACGGACTTTTTAGGCGTTCGGCGCCCGACCGAAAGCCCAAGAAAAGCAACGAGGGCCGACCTCGACGGCCGGCCCTCGCTACATCGAGACAGCGGGCGCGACTTACATGTCGCCTTTCGCCGATTCCTCGGAGTCTTCTGCCGATTCTTCTGCATCTTCTGCAGCTTCCTCAGCTTCCTCGGAGGCTTCCTCTGCCTCGTCTGCGGCTTCTTCAGCGTCTTCCGCATCTTCTGCCGCTTCGTCCGCTTCTTCACCCGCTTCTTCGGCAGCGCCTTCCTCAGCGGCCATGTCGTCTTCTTCCATGGCGGCTTCATCCGAAGACTCTTCCATCTTCTGCTCGGTTTGAGCTTCGTCCGACTTGGTATCTCCGCCGCTACTGCAGGCGGTGAAACCGAACGAGAGAGCCAACAGGGCAATCAAAATTGCTTTGTACTTCATAGGTAATCACTCCTTTCAATACGAATTCCCAACTGGGATTTGCACGTGCCGACACTCGTCTACGAAGCTCCTATACTTCGAAGACGCTCCATGACTCTGCGTGAGAGCCGTCTGCGACGGTGGTCGGCACGACCAGGCGATGTGCCTGCCTTATCAGTCATGGCAAGGCTCATTTTGACGATGCAGACCGTTCTGTCCAGAAACTTTCGCGTCCCCCCGCACAGGAGGCCTTCCAAGTGGGCCTAAGCATGTTGTATAAACGCACTACGCTGCTGGCGTGCGCAACACATCCGCAAACACCTGGCCAATCATGAGTCGTATACCCCGCTATCTCGTCGCCATCCTCCTCCTCCTCGCGCTCGGGACGATACCTCTGAGCGCGTTCAGCCAGGACTCCGACCAGGAGTCCACGGCGCAAGATGCCGCAGAGAGTCCCGAGGCGGACTCCCCCAAGACGGCCGCATCCGAGAAACGGCTGCTCGAGGAGGCCTCCGAGATCGCCGAGCAGGTCGCCAAAATTCGCGGTATCGGGCTGCGCCACGAGATCGAAAAGGGCATCCGCAACCGCGATCAACTGCGCAAAGTGCTCATCCAAAAGCTCGCCGAGCAAGTCAGCGACGCCGATATCGAGTCTGAGGCCAAGGTCTACAAGCACCTGGGCCTGATGAAACCCGAGACAGATTACAAACAGATGCTACTCGACGTGCTCACCGAGCAGATCGCAGGGTTCTACGACCAGCACGCCGAGGAGCTCTATATCATGCGCGGGATCCCGCTCTCCCTGCAGCGTCCCGCCATGGCCCACGAGATCTATCACGCCATCCAGGACCAGCACTTCGACATCGAGGCGATGACCGAGCCTATCAGTAGCCGCGAGAACGGTGACTTCTCGCTGGCTCGCTCCGCGCTCATCGAGGGCGATGCAACCGTCGTGATGATCGACTTCTCGCTCTACGAAGAGGGAGCACTCCCACAGCAGGGTGTCTCCAGCGTCATCGACATCCCGATGATGGCCAACATGCTGCGCAAGCTGTCGATGACCGACATCGGGGCGCTCCAATCCATGGTCCCGAACACCGGCGAAAGCGGTGACGCGATCAGTGCCGCCGAGATCTCCGAGACTGCGCTAAGCAAGGCCCCCCGCATGGTGCGAAAGCTGCTGGTCTTCCCCTACTTCGGCGGCATGCGCTTCATCATCGATGCGCGCGAGGGCCAGCCATGGAGCCGCGTGAACGCGATCTATGAGCAACCGCCCGTCTCCACCGAGCAGATCTTGCACCCTCAGCGCTACTTCGACGGCGATCAACCCGTCCACCTGAACTTCGAGGCGGACTCGATCCTGGATGCCTACGACCCCATCTACGACACCGTGCTCGGCGAATATCAGATGCGGCTGATGATCGAAGAGCACCTCGTCGACGACAACGATCCGAAGGACTCCGTACGCACCGGCATCCTCCAGGCGCTCCACGGATGGGACGGGGATCGACTCCTCGCCTATGAAGATGACAGCGGCGAGGTGGTCACTGCCCACGTGAGCGTCTGGGACACGATCGAGGATGCCCGCGAGTACTATCACGCCGCCAACCAGATGACGCAGGCCCGCTTTCCAGATGCATCCGCGAGACAGGCGAAGGGCAAACACGGCCAATCGATGTGCTACCGCCTCGGAGACAATGAGAACGGCGAGCGCGTCTACATCGAGCGCTGGGGCGATCTAGTCCTGCACATCGAGGGCACTCCATCCCGGCTCGACGAGAACGGCCACGAGACCGATCCCACGACATATATGCTCCGGGAAAAAGTCTGGCGGACCCTCGACCGAAAGGCCTTCTCCGATCACCTCGAAGAAAAAATTGCCCAGATGGAGCGCGAAAACGAGGCATCCACCGACGAGGCCGCTCCCGACACCGACGATGAGGACTCCGCGGACACCGAATCACGCTGAGGCGCCTACGCATCAGCGCAGACGCCCATCGGCATCGATTGCTCGCGGAAAATACTCGACAGTCGGCTCGTCCTCGCTCAAGTCGACCTCGATGACGTCGATCCTCGCGAACACCTTCTTGAGCTCGTTCTTCGCGAGGTAGAGCTTCACCAGGCTCACCAACTTCGAGCGCTTCTGACGGGTGATATTCGAGCCGGCACGCATATGAGTGCTGCTTCGACGGGTCTTCACCTCGACGAACGCGTACGACGGCACGCGCACGCTGCCCACATCCTCGTATCGCCGGGCGACGAGATCCAATTCACCGATCTTGAACTTTTTGTTCCGCTCGACGATCTCCCAGCCTCGTTCTTCCAAGAACGCTGCGGCAATACCTTCTCCATGAGCGCCAACCCATGCTCGAGGATCTGTCTGGGTTTCTTTTTTCTCATCGACTGACATCGCATCGCTCCGCTCGGGGTACTGTGACGGGACGGTCTGGTTGCCTCCCTATAATAGTTTTCGACAACCCCGTGCGAATCGTTGCGTAAAAAGTCATAAACCCCGCCGAAAACGGTGTCTCGACGGGGTCTGTCTGTTCGTCTCTGCGAGTGAATTCTCGACCGTGCGTCAACCGTCGCGCAGCCGTCCCACGTGCTCGCGAACCCCACCAAACGTCCGGCGGTGGATACGACACGGGCCGTGCTCGACGATGGCATCCCGGTGCTGGCGGGTCGGATAACCCTTGTTGGAGGCAAAACCGTACTCCGGCCAGTGCTCGTGGAACTCCCGCATGACCGCATCTCTCGAGACCTTGGCCAGGATACTCGCCGCAGCGATGCAGAGACTGCGAGCGTCGCCCTTGACCACGGCCTTTTGTCGCATGTCGAGGGCGACCACCGGCATATTCCCATCGATAAAAACATAATCCGGCGGCGCCTCCAGTGCCGCCCCGACGGCGAGCGCGGCCTGCTCCATGGCGCGATGGGTCGCCTGCAGGATGTTGATATCGTCGATGACTGCTCGGTCGCTGGTCTCGATGGACCAGGCAACCGCGTGTTCTCGGATGAGTTCGTAGGCGTCCTCCCGCTGCTCTCGGTCGAGTTGCTTCGAATCGTCGAGCAACGATAGCCACTCCGCCTCTATGTCCTGCAGATCGATGGCGACCGCAGCCGCGTGGACGGGTCCGGCCAGGGGTCCACGGCCAGCCTCGTCGACCCCGATCACCCAGCGGTGACCGCGCGAGATACACCAATCCTCCAGCTCGCCGATTCGTGGTTCAGTTTTCTCGAAGAGGGCTGTCTGAGAGGGATCCGACATGACTTATCCAGCGATGAAATCAAAAGGCGCCTAACTCGCACGGGACTCGCAGAGCACGATGTGGCTCTTCTTGGCGGCACTCGCAAAGACATCCCTGAATTTTCCCGCGATGTCACCGGACACGACGGTATCGGGCTTCGGCACCCAGATCGACTCGATGACATTTCGACGCCGATCGCGAATGTTGACGTGCAGCGCAAGGGCGAGCGCCCAGGCAACGACGGTCTCCTCGGACGCCCTCGTCCGACGCCACATCGCCAGTTGCTCTTCGGTGAGCTTTCGCACCACCAGTTCCCCGTCGACGTCCAGGTCCACGCTCTTGAAACGATCACCGAGGACGTGGCCGCAGATCTTTCGCCACATTTTCTTGGTGCGCATCTCCAGCTCCCCGGCGTTCCACAATCCGATTGCGTCGGCGACCTCGCTGAGGCGATTGAACGCGTCGATCTCGGCGACTTCGACCTCTTGCTCTTCCTCTTCACCAATCGGCACAGTCGACGGATCGACGCCCAGCTGGTCGAGGTCGTTCTCGAGCTGGAACGAGCTCATCACGTAATCGGGATACTCCTCGCGCTCGGCCTTGAGTTCTTCGAGGTCGGTCTCGAGGGCCCGTACCTCCTTACGATCCCGCTGGAAGTCCTCGTCATTGGCGAGCTCTTCCATCCGCCCTTCGATCTGCGCGATGATCTTCTCGAGCTTCTCGCTCTTTGCGACCCGCTCGAACAATTCGTTCTCATCCTCGACGCCGGCGTGAATCAGCATATGGTTGATACGCTCGCGAAAGCCTACCTGCTCCTCACGTACCTGGTTGAGGCGCCGCTTGATAGACTCGAGCTTGGCCAGATGCACGCTGGAGCGCTCGAGATCTGTGTAGTATCGAAGCACCGTCCAGGCGACCAGCCCGCTGCCCAGCACGTTGACGACGGCGACCTCCCGATACTGCTCCATGAACACGACACTCAACCCGATAGCCGCCACCGCGATGGCGAGTCCAGCCCAGAACAATTGATCCGTCCAGGGTTTGTCGGGTTCCATCTGCTCGATCTTCGAGCGCGCGGCCTCTTCTTCTTTGCCGAGGCGATCGAGCTGCTGCTCGAAGCCGGCGATCTCCTCGTCTTTCGCGCGTAGCAGCTCCAGGTCTTCCTCCGAGAGCTCTGCGACCTGCAGTTGGTCGAGCTTGGTCCGCGCCTGTTCCAGCTTCTCCTCTAACTCGGAACCCTTGCCCAGCGATCGACGCTTGGTATCGAGCTGTCCCTCGAGATCCTTGATCTTGTCTTCGATCGTCTCGACGCGCACTGAGAGTTGGTATTTCTCGGCGACTTCACGGGGCTTGCCCGAAAGGGTTCCGAACGAGGTCTGGACATCGCCCAGAAGCTCGTCATCGTCGACTCGCCATAGATTCAGGCAGGCAAACGTCCGGAATTCCGGCAGCCCGAGCTTCTCCTCGAGCGCGGAGACGACGTCGTCCCTGCCGGATGCTGCGGTCTCGTAGGACCCCGCCTTCTTGACCTGGAGCCGTAGCGAGTCGTCGTCCTGCTTGCGGAGCAAGCGTAACTTGCTGCCGCCCGACTCGAGGATGGCGGCGAGCTTGACGCTGCCCGCCGAATCGAGCTCGGCCCGCAGGCTCGCCGGTATCTGCTCCGGATACAGCAACGCCAAGAGTAGCGCCTGCAGATCCTGCGGGGAGACAGACGGTGGCAGGTTGACTTCGCTCACGTCTTCGTCAGCGCTCACACGGGTGGGCGAGCTGCAGCCGAAGACTCCCTGAATGATAATTTCGCGGATTAGCATGTGAAAAGTGTAACGTCGGGAGCCCAGACGTGTCTACATCGCCTGCACAAGAAACACCAAAAGCCCACGGCGAGTTCGCCGAGGGCCGATGGGAGAAAACGCGCCCGGCCCGCCTGGGACCGGGCTGACGAGTTCAGACGCCCTTGCGCTCGCGCTTGCTGCGGATACGAGCGCGCTTTCCGGTGCGCTCACGCAGGTAGTAGAGCTTCGCGCGACGAACGCGACCGATCCGGCCGAGCTCGAGCTTCTCGATGCGCGGGCTGTGCACCGGGAAGATTCGCTCGACGCCAATGCCGCCAGCCGAGATCTTTCGCACGGTGAAGGTCTCGCGCAGGCCGCTGCCGCTTCGTCCGAGGACGACGCCCTCGAAGACCTGAACGCGTTCTTTGTCTCCCTCGCGGATGCGAAGGTGAACGCGCACAGTGTCGCCGGAGCGAAAGTGCGGGATATCGTCGACGGTCTGCTCAGACTCGATTTTATTCAGAAGATCCATGTCAACCTCTCCACCGGTCGCGGTGGTGCGTCAATTCGAACTTTGTATCAAGCTGCTTGCCCGAGCCCCATTAGGAGGTTCGCGGTTGAGCCTCGCGAGCCCCCATCCGTGGCACGAGGGCGGGGAGTACTATCACCTCATCGACACCAGTGCAAGCCTATTCACCATCGTCATCGGACTCTGGTGTGGCGTCGAGCAAATCGGGGCGTCGCTGCCGCGTTCGCTCGAGCGCCTGCTGCTCTCGCCAGTCATCGATCTTCTGGTGGTTGCCGCTCAGCAGTACCTCGGGGACGTGCATGTCGCGAAACTCGCGCGGACGCGTGTACTGCGGGTACTCCAACCGAGATCGCCGAAAGCTCTCCTCTTCGATCGATGCCTGGTTTCCGAGCACGCCCGGCAGCAGGCGAGCCACCGCGTCGATAAGGACGACGGCGGCGGGCTCGCCGCCGCTCAAGACGTAGTCACCGATGGAGATCTCTCGGTCGATCCAGCCCTGCCTGACGCGTTCGTCGACGCCTTCATAGCGCCCGCAGACCATGATCAGCCCGGGTTTGGCCGAGAGTTCACCCGCAATATCCTGAGTCAACGGCTCGCCCTGCGGCGTCAGCAACACGCGTGGAACGCCCTCAGGGGCACGCTCGCTTGCATGCTCGATCGCACCGACGAGCGGCTCGGGCTTCATCACCATCCCGGCGCCACCGCCATATGGAAGATCATCGGCTTTGTTGTGTTTGTCCGTCGCAAAGTCGCGGATATCGGTCAGGCGATACTCGACGTGGCCGCGCTCGGCCGCGCGGCCGAGGATGGTCGACTGGAGCGGTCCCTCGAAGAATTCCGGGAAGAGCGAGAGAACGTGAAATAAGAAAGGTTGGTCCGCCATGGAGGTAGGTTCCTGCTGGAGGTGGGCGGCCCGACGATCCTGCGCGGACTACTCGAGAGAGAAGTCCTCGGGCGCCCAGACCTCGAAGGGATGGATCAAGACGCGCTGGTCCTCGAGATCGATGAGCGCGATGGCATCCTCGATCATCGGCACGAAGACCTCGGTGTCGGATGACGTCTTGAAGACCATGACGTCGTTGGCCCCGGTCTCGAAGAACCCGGCGACTTCACCGACCTCGGAGTCCTCGGCCACCAGCTCATCGTCCTGTTCGCGAGCGACGAAGACGGGTAGCCCAACCAGATCACGCTGATAGAACTCTCCCTCTTCGACCTCGGGGAGGATGTCTGCGTCGATGAAGACTTCGAGGTTGGTCAGCTCTTCGGCTCGGTCGCGGTCGGAGACTTCCTCGAGTTCGAGAATGCCAAAACGGCCCGTCCAGCGAACTCGACGGACCGTAAAGGTCTCTTCACCCGCAAATGATTTTGTGTGGAGCTCGTGACCCGGCTCGAGATAGTCGGCCGCGTCTCCGTCAGGAAAGAGTCGAATTTCACCACGGATACCGTGGGCCCGGCCGAATTTTCCTATGGAAATAAGGTCACGCTCGTCCATCACATCTCTGCATCAATCGACGATGTCGACCGTGAGCTTGAGGTTTGCCGGACCGACGTCCGCGGCTGACACCATGCTGCGCATGGCGCGAGCGATACGTCCGCCGCGGCCGATGACCTGGCCTCGGACCTTGCCGGGGACCAGGACGTTGAGGCGGACATGGTCGTCCTCTTCCTCGACCTCGACGTTGAACTCCGTCCCGGGATCGACGAGCGATCCGACGACGAACTTCATGAGCTCGAGGTAATTCTGACCGATTTCGGAGGCTTGTTCGGACAT
>JBNJFZ010000058.1:1997-29901 GCA_051747295.1 Myxococcota bacterium | reverse complement strand
CGACACGAGGTGCGCAGACCGTCGTTGCTATCGTCGAGCTCAAACGACAGGTCCTGCGTGCCATATGCGAGCGACCCGAGGTCCACGACATTCAGGCACTCGCCGCTGACGCCGGGGCCCGAGGTGTCCTCCCGATTCGTATCGATCGGCTCGAGATCGGTGTCCTCGGCATTTTGCGTATCCGACTCTTGCGTGTCCGCGTCCTCCGGATCGCTCGTGTCTGGATCGGATGCCGAGGTGTCCTCCTCGTCCTCGGTATCTTCCGGCTCGGTGCCCCCGTCCATATCGTCCTGAGTGCCCGAATCTGTCGAAGACTGAATCTCGTTATTCGAGAAATCCGGCTCATCGTCGCACCCCAATGCGCCCGCCAAGAGCACACAACAGACGGGAATCACCAGGCTGCCGGCGAGTCGTCGCCTCAATTTCATCCAGTTTCTCATGGCTTACCTCGGTCCATTTCGGGAGAGACCGTAAGGCCCCTTAATTACCGCGCTCTCGCGCCCCTACTCCACTGTTATCTCGTAACTAAATTCGTCCGACTGCGCGCTCAGGAGGTCGACGACCACCCAGTAATCTCCGCCGCTCTCGACGGTCCACTCCAGGCTCTCGAAGAGCTGGTCGCCGCCGGTGACGCACGTAGGCGTCGCCGAACAATCGGAGACCACGAAGATGGCGTTGTCGTTGATGTCGCCGATCTCTTCGGATGCGTCGATCGTCACCACGTCGCCCGCCGCGAGCCCGGGGAGTGAGAACACGACGTCGGCGCCGTCGGTCGAAATGGCGCCAGCCTCGAAGCACTCGTCACGCCCCGCAAAGTCGATTTTGTCGGTGTAGCCGGCGAGCGAACCCTGGAAGGTCTGCGTACCCGTCCCGCTGACCTCGATGGCATTCTCGCACAGGTCGCCACCGCAGGCTCCGGCCTCGCACGCATAAGCGCAGGAGCGGGAGACCTGCTCGAAATTACCCCCGCAGACCAGGACGTCATCGCCGTCGCATTCGGTCTCCCCGGAAGGGAAACAGCCCAGCGGATCGAGCGTGAATTCCACCTCGAAGTCGCCCGACGACACGGTCGTGTCGCCCGACTCGACGACCAGGTAATAGGAGAGCCCGTCGTCTGCCAGAAAGACCTCATTATCACCCTGATAGCAGACGATGCGGTCGCTATCGCTGCAATCACCAGAATGGATCTCTACATTGAGCGAATCCGTCGCCGCGCTCGTAACCGAGTATTGCACCCGCGCTGGCTCGTCGAGCTCGAAGCGAATGACGCCGTCGGCTCCGCCCGAGACGCCACATGTCGTCGTCACAGAATCTGCCCCAAAGCTGCCCGTCGTCGTGGTATTGCCCGTCAGTACCCCGATGTTTTCAGCGTCGCACAGGTCGGTCGGGGGCGAATCGGTATCCTCGCTGGAGTCGGCTCGATCTGCGTCGGCATCCTCACCGGCATCGCCACCTCCATCGATGGAGGTGTCGGAATCGCCGCCATCCGTCTCGGACGTATCCATCATCCCGGTGTCGCTACCGCTGATGACTTCACGTTCATCAGGTTCGTCCGGTCCGCAGGCGATGCCCCCGCAGATCAGCATCATCACGCTGATTACAGCCATGAGATGATATTTTCCATTCATCACGAGACTCACTTCCGCAGACCCTTCGTTGAAATACTTCAAGCTGAAAAATCGCAAATTCCACCTTCACAAAGCAAGCGGGACACGTGCTCGACGATGCCACGAGCAGCCCCTCGAGGCCTTCAGGCCGGCATCGACCTCCCTGACGAACGATGCTCCGAGGTCTACCCCGGAGAATACTCAGTATACGGGCCGGATGTGGGATAATGTGCGACAATCGACCATTAGACCTCGACAAACACCGTTCGGTGTGACCCTCCGACAAGTTCGATGGACATCGGCCGATACCCCTAGAATACGAAAAATCACCGGAGTTCGGCATTTCGCCGAACTCCGGTGATGATGGGGTGCCGCGTGTTGTAAAAAGTTGGGAAAAGCAGTGCCGACTATGCCAGTCCAGCGCGCGGCATTACTTACTTTCCAGAAGTTCTTCGACGGTGCCGACTTCCTCGCGCGCGTCCTCGACGAAGGGATCGGCTTCTTTGTCGGTGACGCCGCCGGCTTCCTTGGCCTTCTGGGCATCCGTACCCTGCAGCTCATCGGGGAATCGCCCGTTATTGGCCAGGACGAGGTCGCGAGCGAAGCCGCGAGCACGCAGAGTCAGGTAGACCGCGACTGGTGCCTCGCCCGCATCGGCCGCTTTCTGGGCGGCGAGTTGGTAGACATGCATATTCCGCAGGCCTTTTGTGCTCTGCCCCTGACGCCTGGCGATATTCTCGGCGCGCTCGACGACGATCTCGGTGCCGCTGATCGCGTCTTCCGCGAGTTTGACCGCGGCCTCGCCCTCCGGATATTTCTGGTCGAAGTAGAGGCGAACCATCTTCCGGGGCTTATCGTCGATGTCCTTTTTCTTCTTCAGCTCCTGGACGCTGGGGCCCGGCGGCGGGGTTTCATCGCCACCTTCTTTCTTCTCTTTATCCTGAGCGAGTGCACTCGCGGACAGAGTCGTCGCGAGCATGAATATCGTCAATTGAAGCAGCTTTCGCAGTTTCATGCCTCACCTCATCGTGTTCAGTGAACGCTGACACCACGAAGTTGGCCACCTCCGATGGCGACATCAAATCTCGTCGGATACCTGGGCGACGTCGACAAAATCGAACTCGTCACCGGCCCAATTGCGGAAGGTGATCACGGGACCGTGCTCGGAATCGCGGCGAGCGACCTCGTAGTCGGGCGTCAGCTCGATCTTACCGCCGCCGCCCGGCAGGTCGACGACGAAATCCGGCACCCCCATGCCCCCGATTCGACCTCGCAGGTAGTCGATGATCTCGCGGCCGCGCTCCAGGGGCGTACGAAAATGCGAGATCCCGCGCGCCATGTCGCACTGCAGGATATAATAGGGGCGGCAACCGTGCTTCAGGAGCCCACGGTTCAGCCGCAACACCGTCTCGGGGTCGTCGTTGATGCCCGCCAACAGCACCATCTGGTTGCCCACGACACAGCCCGCCCCCAGCAGCGACCGCAGGGCTCGGCCCGCGTCGCTACCGAGCTCGTCCGGGTGATTGAAGTGGGTATGCAGATAGATCGGGCCGTGGCGCCGGAGCACGTCGCACAACTCGTCGTCGACGCGCTGTGGAAGCGTGACGGGGTTGCGGGTCCCGAGCCTGATCACCTCGACGTGGTCGATTGCACGCAGTCTCCCGAGGACGGCGTCCAGCCGTGCATTCGAGAGCGTCAGCGGGTCTCCGCCAGACACCAGCACGTCGCGCACGCTCGGCGTCTGACGGATGTAGGCGAGCCCGGTCTCGATCTGGGAGGTCGACGCGGCGGTCCGCGGGTCGGCGACCTTGCGCTTGCGAGTGCAGTGTCGGCAATACACCGGGCAGTTATGCGAGACGTAGAAGAGCACGCGGTCCGGGTAGCGATGCGTCACGCCCGGAACCGGCATATGCGACTCCTCGGCCAGCGGGTCGTCCATCTCGAAGGGCAGCGGCGCGAGCTCCCCGGGATGCGGAATCGCCTGCCGCCGGATGGGGCAAGACGGGTCATCCCGGTCCATCAATGCCAGATAATGCGGCGTGATGGCGACGCGAAAGGTCTCGGCGCCCGCCTCGAACGCCTCGACCTCGTCGGCGGTCAAACGCACGACATTCTCGAGCGTCTCCAGCTCCCGCACTCGGTTTTGTTGCTGCCAGTGCCAGCTCGCCCACTGCTCCGGCGAGGAGCCAGAGAAGAAGTCGGGACGTCGCGCATAGCTACCGGCTTGCTGGATGTCTGAATCGCTCATGACGTCGATGCGACGGCTTCGCGTTGCGGGTTGCTCACCGGCTCGCCGGGGAGAGGGCTGGAGTGTCGCGGCCGACCAGGTGCAAGCTCATCAACGTCGGTGCGAGCTCACCGCCAAGGTCGAACTGCAACTCGATGTCCCCCACATGCTGGCCTTTCGGACCGATGATCCGACCGGCGATAGTCGTCAGCGACCCGAGTGGGTCCAGGGCACGCAGCTTTCGCAACGCAGACAGTCGATGCGGCCGCCCTTCGGAGTCCTCCATGCCCATTTCGTACCCGACACAGCGCCCGCCGAGAAGCTGGATGTTAAACGTGCCGCGCGTCGGGGCCTCGTCGACGAAGCCCTCGAGCGTGATCGTCCCGTCGACGTGGCCTTCGAGCTCGAACGCCCAGCGCTCGACGTTGGCAAAGCGCACGTCCAGCTCGAGCCGGGCGTCGCGCCACGGTTGTGATTCGTCGCGCCTCCATCGGCCGCCGAGCCGCTCGTGAAAACCAAACCCCACGTTCTCGCGGTCGTCCATCCGGCGAACCTTCGCACCGGCATCGAACCGCGGAGCCCAGCCACGCAACTGGTACCACCGCACTGTCCCGACAATCCCCTTTCGGAAGTCGGGGTACGATGGTCGCCAGCCGAGTCCCTTGAGCGCATCGGCGCCCAGAATCGAGTCGTTTTCGACGTAGAAGAGCGCGTTGCGGTCGAGGCGCGGGCGCAGCGGGCTGTCGAGGCCGTGTTTGTCCTGAAGACGCCGCCAGAGGCCACGCAAGAGTTGCCGCACCGCCCCGAAGACCCAGTCTCGGTCCACGAGCGGCGACAACAGCGACCAGAGGCGAGTATTCGGGAAGGGCACGAGCGCGCCGACCTCGAGCTCATACGCCTCGGTGATGGACGTGATGACCTCGCCGAAGCCCAACGGCGTGTCGTCGGCGACGTTGTAGGTCTGCCCGAATGCGTCTTCGTTGCCGAGCACGGTGACCGCGGCGCTCGCAGCATCTTCGACGTGACACCAATTCGTGCGCGGACCACCGGTCAGCCCGGGTAGATAAGGCATAAAACCCTGCAGAAGGGGCGGCAGCGTGATCATGCCCGATCCCATATTCTGGCAGTGCGGGCCATAGACGAGGCTGGGCCTCAGGATGGTCCAGGCAGCGCCGTCGCTGTCCGCGCCGTGCAGGGCCTGCTCGCTGTCGAGCTTGGTTTGCTCGAAGGCGTTCGTCGGCTCGGTGATATCGTGCTCGACGCGCAGACCACGCCCTCCCTGGTAGAACGTGCCACAGCTAAAGTGGATAAAATGACGGGTCTCTACGCGGCTCGCCGCATCGTACAGCTTCTCGACGAGGTCGACGTTGACGCCGGCGAGCTCCTGGTAGGTCTCCGAGAGGCTGACCCGTGCGGCGGTGTGAATCACAGCATCGCACCCGTCCAGCACGTCCACGAGGTCGGCGGCGAGCAGCTCGACACCGCGCCAATCCACATCTTCGTGCGGATCGAAGAGCCCGTAGAGCTCGACCTCGTCGGCGGATACGCGGTCGGCAGCGCGAACGTCATAGCCCGCGTCGAGCAACGCACGCACCACGTGCCGCCCTACTCCACCCGCTGCGCCGGTGACCAAAACGCGCTGTATGTCGTTGCTTTCACCCATGGCGGACTGCGATATCACAGCTTGTGGGGGCTGTCAGTATTGGGGCTTCCGACCGTCCGTAAACTCCACCGCTCGCGCACTCCAAAGCTTGCGGCCCGAGCGCGCGTCGTGCTATCCGTCGCCTCGTCGAGACGTCATGATTTTACCCACTGCCAGAAAAGGTCAGACGCATGCCCGAACACGTATATATCGAAGATATTGGTGACCACGTCGGTGAGACCATCCAGCTCAAGGGTTGGCTCTACAACATGCGCTCCAGCGGCAAGCTCCACTTTCTCGAGCTTCGCGACGGAACCGGATTCGTCCAGGGCGTGATGTTCTCGGGTGACTTCGACGAAGAAGAGTTCGAAGAAGCTGGCCACCTGCGCCAGGAGACCAGCATCATCGTCACCGGTGAGGTCAAAGAGGACGAGCGCGCACCATTTGTCCCCTACGAGCTGGGCATCCAGAATGTCGAGGTCGTCGCCGAGCCCACCGACGACTATCCGGTCACGCACAAAGAACACGGCGTGGCGTTCTTGATGGACAACCGCCACCTGTGGATGCGTACGCCCAAGCAGGTCGCGATCATGAAGATTCGCCACGAGATCATCTCGGCGATCCGCGGCTTCTTCGACGACCGCAGCTTTCGGCTCGTCGACGCGCCGATCTTCACTCCGGCGGCCGTCGAGGGCACCACGACGCTCTTCGAGACCGAGTACTTCAGCCAGAAGGCCTACCTGACCCAGTCCGGCCAACTGTACATGGAGGCCGCCGCGATGGCGTTTGGAAAGGTCTACTGCTTCGGCCCGACCTTCCGCGCCGAGAAGTCCAAGACGCGCCGACACCTGACCGAGTTCTGGATGGTCGAGCCCGAAGTCGCCTTCATGGAGCTCGACGAGAATATGGACCTCGCCGAGGACTTCGTCTCGCACATCGTCACGCAGGTGCTCGACAATTGCCGCCACGAGCTGGAGACGCTCGAGCGCGACCTCGAACCCCTCGAGAAGATCACCAAACCGTTCCCGCGCATCAGCTACGACGACGCCGTCGCCCAGGTCAACGAAAACGGCGGCGATATGGAGCACGGCGCGGACTTCGGCGCAACCGACGAGACCATTCTCTCCGAGCAGTACGACCGGCCCATCCTCGTCCACCGCTACCCCGCCGACGTCAAAGCGTTCTACATGCGCAAGGACCCGGAGGACGAGACCAAAGCACTCTGCGTCGACATGATCGCCCCAGAGGGCTACGGCGAGATCATCGGCGGCGGCGAGCGCGAGTGGAAGTTGGACGTGCTGGAGGCATCCATCGAGGAACACGATCTGCCCATGGAGGCGTTCGAGTGGTACCTCGACGTGCGCCGCTTCGGCTCATGCCCTCACTCGGGCTTCGGGCTCGGACTCGAGCGCACCGTCGCGTGGATTTGCGGACTCCACCACGTGCGTGAGACGATCCCGTTCCCGAGAATGATGGACAAGATCATCCCTTGAAGCCGACCCGGTAGACACACTTGGCGGAAGACGACAGGCCAGACCTACAGGTGGAAGACCACTCCGGCTCCGACGCGTCCGACGATGCGTCGGAGCCGATGCGCGGCACCGTCGAGCTTCCGGCGGTCGTCCTCAGCGAAGAACGCCAGCGCATGGCGCCACGCCGGCGCCTGCTGCCCGGGCTCGTCGACCGCAAGTGGCTCCTCTATCCCTCCTATATCCTGACCGTGCTCGCCGGCGGCCTCGCCGTCCACGTCGCGATCGACTCGGGCGAGTGGCATCCCTTGCCCGTCGTGATCGGTTGGTCGATGCTGTACATCTGGGAGTGGGTTTATTCAGCGGCATACGGGTACCGGCGCAGCATCCTGAAGTACTTCTCCGCGACGATGGTCGCCGCCATGGCGGCCATGCTGGCGTTCGTCTCATTCGACAAAGCCGTCGCCCAGACCGTCGTGACCACCTCCGGGCTCGCCGAGCGCGGCGCGCTGTCCGAGCTCCACTGGTCCGCTTATCTGACTATCGCCGCGAGCATCCCGATCATCTTACACCTCGTGCTCCTCGGCCGCGGCTACCGCGAAAAGAAAGAGACATGACCCGCGCGCATGCTACAATGCGTGCAACCGACTCCCCACGCCCTTTGTAGGTATCATCCGTGAGTTTGGCGGTAGCATTCTGGACGATGACAGGCTTTGCGTTCGCGCTCGGCGCGGTCGTCGGCAGCTTCCTCAACGTGGTCATCCACCGCGTGCCTGCCGGCATGTCGGTCGTCCATCCCCCCAGCCACTGTCCGGTCTGTGAGACCCAGATCGCCTGGTACGACAACATCCCCATCATCAGCTGGGTGATGCTTCTTCGAGGCCGATGCAGACACTGCGACACGCCGATTCCGGCGCGTTACACCGTCGTCGAAGCACTCAGCGGGCTGCTCATCGCCGGGCTATGGCTCAAGGTCGCCCACCCGCATTTCGCGTCGATGGAGGCATTCGTCCAGCTCGACTGGATGGCCATCGCCCTGCCCTTTGGGATGTACGCACTGTTCATCTGGCTGCTCATCGCCATCACCTTTGTGGACCTCGAACACCTGATCATCCCGCACAAATTCACCGTCCCGGGCATGGCGATCGGGCTCGCAGTACCCTGGCTCTTCGATCTCGTGTTCGAAGCGGGCGCCATTCCCGACCTGTGGCCGCCAGTCACCTGGCTCGAGAGCAGCATCGGCTTCGCCGCGGGCGGCATCTCGGTGCTTGTGATCTTCTACGCCTACTACGCCGTGCGGGGCGTCGCGGGCATCGGCGGCGGCGACGTCACACTCATGGCGATGGTCGGCGCCTGGCTGGGCTGGCCCGCCATCATCTTCATCTTCTTTGCCGCGAGCCTGCAGGGCACCATCGCGGCGGTGGGGGCGATGGTGCTGGGCGGCGGGCTGATACGAGATTCGAAAGATATCTACGAGGAAGACGAGCAATCGCCAGAAGCTAGCGAGCCACCCGATGCGCCGCTGACCGGCGCTGACGCGTCCGGTGAAGACCTCCCCGAGGACCAGGCTGACACGACCGCAGCCGTCGAGACCGACGCCGAGCAGCAAGCCGGCCAGATGGCCGTCCCATTCGGGCCATTTATCGCATTGGCCGCCGTCGAGTACCTGCTCATCGGCGACCTGCTCCCGGCGGCGGTCTCGATGAGCTACCTCTATCAATTCGGGTCCTGGTGATGGTCGGCAAACGCACAGACCGGTACGGATTCCCTGGAGGTCTAAGGGCCCAACTACTCCTGCTGCTTCTGGTCCTCCTCACCGCCACCTTCGGCTTGATCGCCGTGCTCATGCTGCAGGTCATCAAGCGCACGATCCACAGCGCCGAAATCGAGCTGACCGCCGCGCAGGCCGAGACCCTCGCGGCGAAGCTGGCTGCCGACGAGCACGAGCGCATGACCATCGTCGATGACTACCTCTCGCGCGACGACATCGCGTATGCGGGCTGGTACGCCGACGACCAGTTGCAGGGAAGCGTCGGCTACGACGAGGAAGTCGAGTCCATGCTGGCGAGCACACCTCCGGGAAATGGGCCGATCCGGGTCCAGCTCGAGGGGCGACCCTACGTCTTGTCGACCACGTCGATGGCCGATAACCGCGAGCGCGCCGTGCTCCTTCGCAGCCTCGCCCCTGCGACTCGACGCGTCGAGCAAACGCGTGACCTGCTGTTCATCTACCTGGGCGTCGACGCTCTGTTCATCCTCATTGTCGGCTACGCACTGCTCACGTTCTTCATCGTCCGCCCCATTCGCGCCATCGGCGTCGCCACCGAGCGCGCGGCCAAAGGTGACCTCGCCAGCCCTATCTCGGTCCTACCGCCCAATGAATTCGGCCAGGTGGGCCGTAGCTTCAACGAGATGCTCGGGGAATTGCGTAGCAAGCGCGAAGAGCTCGAGGAACGCCTCGAGGAGCTCAATCGGGCCAACGAAGAACTATCGCAGGCCCAGGAATCGCTTATCCGGTCCGAAAAACTCGCCAGCGTGGGGCAACTCTCCGCGGGCGTCGCCCACGAGATTGGAAACCCGCTGGCGGCCATCGCGGGTTACGTCGAGATCCTCGATGACGACGACCTCGACGAAGATGTCCGCGACGATATCCTCGAGCGGACCGGACGAGAGGTCGATCGCATCCGCTCGACCATCCGCGACCTGTTGGACTTTAGCCGAGAGGACCGCGACCACGAGATCCAGAGTGTGCGCCTGCGGGATTGTGTCGACGAGGCCCGAAGCCTGGTCGAGGCCCAGCCCCGCAGCCGAGAGGTCGAGCTCGATATCGAGCTGCCCGACGCCGATCTGCGTGTCCTGGCCATCGAGAGCCAGCTCGTGCAGGTGCTCGTCAACTTGCTGATCAACGCTGTCGATATCGTCTCCGAGGGCGGTCGAGTCGAGCTCACGACCGCGCCCCGCGATGAGCGCGTCGTCATCTCGGTGTGCGACGACGGCCCCGGCATCGCCGACGAGGACTTGCAGCGGCTCTTCGAGCCCTTCTACACCACAAAAGACCCCGGCGAGGGCACCGGGCTCGGTCTGGCGATAAGCCTACGCATCATAAAGCGCTTCGGCGGAGACATCGACGTCGAGTCGACACCCGGCGAGGGCTCGTGCTTTCGCGTATCGCTCGAGCAGGCGTAAGATTTGAATGGGGGTCGGTCGAGTCGACCGAGAAGATAAAAAGTGACGCCGGACGTATCGCGCCCGTGAACACATCGTCCGGACGACGACCTGGGGGGAATGATGCGTGGCCGTCCGACGTCGAACCGCAGGCTACAACACCGAAACACAAAACACAACCCCGTACATGATATTTTCTCGTGGTCACACAGAAATCTCGTAGCAACCACTGTTAGAGCGTTCGACACGAAGCTGTCGAATGGCGTCATCATCGGTATAATCCCACCGACGCACAAACCCCACGCCGCCCGAAGCTTATGAGCCAGCTCAGTATCCTGGTCATCGACGATGAAGAGAGCATCCGACACATGCTGTCGGTCTTGCTCAAGAAGGAGGGGTACGCCGTCAAGTGCGTCGAAAACGGTGAGGAGGGCCTCAAAGAAATGATGGCGCGTGATTACGACATCGCGCTGTGTGACGTGCGGATGCCCAGGCTCGGCGGCCTGGAGCTCGTCGATGAGATCACCGAGCGCGGCATCGACACCACCATCATCATCATGAGCGCGTTCGGGAACCGCGAGTTAGCCCTCGATGCGATCAAACGCGGCGCCTACGACTATATCGACAAGCCCTTCAAGAAAGACGAGGTGTTGCTGACGTTGATGAAGGCCGAAGAGCGCCTGCAGTTGCGTCGGGAAAACGAGGAGCTCAAGAAGTCGCAGTCCTCGCAGGTCGGCTTCCACAACATCGTCGGCGATAGTGAGCCGATGCAGAAGGTCTTTCGAACCATCGAAAAAGTCGCCGACTACAAGTCCACCGTCCTGCTCACCGGCGAGTCGGGAACCGGCAAGGAACTCGTGGCCCGCGCGATCCACGACCGCTCGCCACGGCGCGACGAATCATGGGTCCCCATCAACTGCGGCGCCATCCCGGAGAACCTGCTCGAATCCGAACTCTTCGGTCACGTCAAGGGCGCGTTTACCGACGCGTCGTCCGACAAGATGGGCCTCTTTCAAGAGGCCGACGGCGGGACGCTCTTCCTCGACGAGATCGCCGAGCTCCCCATGCAACTGCAGGTCAAGCTGCTCCGCGTGCTCCAGGAGAGCGAGGTTCGACGCATCGGCGACAATAAGACCATCGAGGTCGACGTGCGCGTCATCGCAGCCAGCCTGCACGACCTCGAAGACCGCGTCGAAGAGGGCCTGTTCCGCGAGGACCTGTACTACCGCCTGAATGTCATTCACCTGCACCTGCCGCCCCTGCGAGAGCGCCGAGAAGACATCAAACAGCTCGTCGACCACTTCATCGCGACCCAGAACGAACGACTGGGGACCGATATCGAGGGCGTCAGCCCGGAAGCGATGAAGATCATGATGAACTATTCATGGCCGGGTAACGTCCGCGAGCTCCAGAACTGCATCGAGCGAGGCGTGGTGATGGCAAACGGCGAGCTCATCGACGAAGAGGCGCTGCCGAACCGCATTGTGGACAGCAATGACGAGCTCAAGCAGCTGTTCTCCAGCGACGAATTGTCCATCAAAAAAATGGGCACGGCGCTCGAGCGCATCCTGATTCGACGGGCGCTCGAGAAGACCAGCGGCAACCGCACCCGCGCCTCCGAGATGCTCGAGATTAGCCACCGCGCCCTGCTCTACAAGATCAAGGACTACGGGCTGGAGACGGTGGGGATGGAGTCGTGACGCCCCCTCCATGCTTTTTCCTGGGATACTCAGGTAAGCCGGTGCAATTTGAAGCCGAATTCGTCATCCGGGTATTCGATATTCAAGAGCTTGTCGAAGATGAGGCCACCGAAGTCGTAGTGCCCCGGTGCGAGCTCGTCGTAGTCGACCTGCGTCAACTCCTGGATGACTGACTCGACTGCTTTTTCGACGCGGTCTGGCTTGAGCCCGCGCAGAAAGTCGAGCGCCGCGTCCGCGTAGAATGTATCGTAGACACCCTCGAAGATCTGCTCCACGAGCTGTGCATCCGACATCGTGCGCCGATAGATCATTGGCATTAACTGAACGCCGTTGACGCCGAACTGGGCTTCCGACCAGTTGAAGAACACGTCCAGGTAAGGCTCCAGCCCGGTATCACCGACGGCACGAAGCACGAAGTAGCACGCCTTGATCTGGCGCAACACGTATTTTCGGATGGTCGCCTGTGAAATATGCGCGTGCACGACCTCGGACGGGCTGTTCGGGAACGAGTTCATCGGCCGCCAGCGCTTGGGCGGCAAATACCGCAATAGCTGCTCGCTTGCGTTTCGCCTGCGCGAGCGCTCCGCGAGCTCGTTCCAGACTTCCACACCTTCGGAGTCACGAGCGAAGAGGTGGAACTTGACGTGCAGCTGCTCTCGAAAGAACTCGGTAGTCGCCACCAGGCGGTCGTTGAGTGTCTCACACGAACCCAGGTTGGCCTCGAACTCCTCCGACATCGTCCCGCGAACGCGGTTGCGACGTCGAATGCCCATTCGGAGAATCATGTCCTCGTAGAACAGGTTCCGGGCATTATTTACCTGCGTCTTTCGATCCGTCTGGAAGAGCTGCAGGAGGATGCGAGCCTGGCTGAATGCGCCATCGCTGAATTTCTCTTCGACGATCGTGAGTAACTCACGCGCCTTGCCCTCGAACTCCGGCGATCCCAGGAAATACCCCAGCAACAAGTCGCGGGCGAGCATGGTCTCGGCCACGCTCATCTGCATCTCGACCGGCATGCGGTCGTTCTCGATGAGCATGCCGAGAAAGACGCGGCCGGTCTGCAGGACTTCCGGGGCGTCCAACGACCAATCCATCTTCTCAGAGACGCCCGGCTCGTCGAGGTCTAGCGTGACGGAGCTCTCCTCGAGGATGCTGTCGGCACCGGCGCTCAGGGATTCAGCCTCGACGACCGATTCCTCGCTGAGCCCTGGCGCTTCCGTGGAACCGTCCGTGGAACCCGCTACGGAAGGCTCCTGCGTATCGTCGATATCGGAGGCATCCGCCTCTTCTGGGCTCGCGGCCTGATCCTCGACAATCGAGACATCGTCCGCATCACTCGCGTCGGACGCCTCACCTTCCTCGTCCTCGCCGGAGACCTCCTCGGAGTCACCGACCTCACCGTCTTCGCCGCGGTCCTCGTCCTCCGCGATGGCGCCAGGGTCGTCATCGATGCGCGCGCCTTCAACCACCGAAGATTCTTCGGAGAGTGAGGCTTCGCCCGGCTGCGGCTCCTCTTCGATCACCGATTCTTCGACGATCGAGGCGTCCTCGATCTCTTCGAATTCCTCGACGTTTTCGTCGAGCGGCTCGGGGGGCGGCTGAGGCGCTTCGAGAGGCGGGCTCTGCGTATCGGAGAGCGGACATGGGAGCTCGGTGTCCCACCGGTCCGGCATCGTCGTACGGAGAATACTGACGACGAGCACAAGAAGCGGGTCATGCTCGGGACAGTCCTCGAGCTCATGCGCGACGATGGGTCGCACCTTTTCGAGCAGTTGATCGAGATAGCTCCCTCCTCCCGAGATCTCGTCTTGCTCGTTCCCCTTCAAAAACTGTAAAAATTTCTTGAGCATCGTGGCCTTCAAACCCAATCACGTCATCTCAATACTGGCCATCGAGGCGCCATAAGGACGCATCTCTCGTCGACACTCCAGCGCTCAGGCCATCCGCCTCTCACGGTCTGTAGCGTGGCGCGGATCGCGTGTCCCGGTGCCCGGGCGCCTCCCCGGCACGCAGGTCGCATTCCTTCGAGCTCTGCGCGCGGCGATGGCGCCATTCTGGAATGGCTAAGACCGCGTCGAAAGTCCCACATAACGCAGCACTCCGCAAGTACTTAACCAGGTGTTCCATCACGGCGACACCGCGTTTGAAAACGCCCTCCAAGTCGCCCCTGACAGGGCTATACTACTCTCCAGCAGACATGGGATGCCCCGGCCCGGTGACATCCTTGACGTAGGACTCGAAATTGAAGCCAGGGCTGTGCTCGGGGACGTGGCATGTCGTGCACTCGTTCTCGCCAGGATCACGAATGATATGTTGGGGCTTCCCGTCTCCGCCAATCGGCTGCACACGGTGCTTCGAGCCAGGGCCGTGGCATTCCTCGCAGCCCACCTCGCGCAGATCCTTATCCGTCTCGATGCCCTCGACCTTCGCCTCGTACTGCAGCTTTCCGATGACGCTTCCGCCCGGCTGCTCGTATCCGACGACGTGGCAACCGATGCAGCTGTCATCGTAGAGCTTGTCGCGCTCCTCGAGGGTCTCGACCGCGTGAGCGTGCTGGGTCTTCTCCCAGAACTCGTATGCCTCGGAATGACAGCTCGCGCAGTTATTACTCCCGATGAACTCCGGCTCGCCGCTTTCGGGTGGAACGACCTCTCGGTCGACCTCGCCGGCCAGCTTCTGGAGATTCTCGTTGTACTCCGCACGACGCTCTCGCATCTCTTCGTTGACGGGCAGCCCCGGCTCCATGGGCACGGGGCGGTAGATGAACGCATCTCCGGACTCGGGGACTTCGACGGTCGCAGCCTCCAGCTCATCCTTTCGCTGCTCGAGCGACTTTAAACGGTCATTCAACCGCTGCAACATCGGGGGATTCTCGCGCCGTTGAGACGGAGAGAACCGCTCGAGGCTCTCTTTGACGTGGGCGATCTGCTTGTCAACTTTCTCGAGCTCGGACTCACTGCCCGCGCCTGCATTGACCCATCCTTCGCCACCCTCACGCTGATAGAGCTTCAGCACTCCGAGGTAGCGCCCCTGGTCGTACGCCTCCAGCGTGTGACCGCCGTCGACCACATCGATTTGATCGGTCTCGCGCGGAGCATGCCCGACGATCGCGAAGTCGATGCCATCGACGGCCTCCAGGACCTTCTTCGTCGCCGCCAGGTCGCCGTGCATGACCAGCACTACGGTTTCGACACCCTCCGGTGCACTGATCGCCTCGCCCCCATCGTCCTTGTCTGGGAGTGCTGACGTCTCGACACCGTCGATGCCCTCGTAGAGCTCGGGGTCGACGTACCCGACGAGCATCACCTTCTGCTCGCCGAGATCGACAACCTTCTGCGCGGGGAGCTCCTCGCCTTTGATCTTCAGGTTCGTCGCGACCGGCTCGACACCGGCCGCCTTCAACTTCTTCAGGTAAAAATCAGCGCCGAGGGCGAAGTCGCGCTCACCGGGCACGGTCAACGTCGTCCCGAGTTTCTCGAGCGCGGCGACGATGACGTCGGTCTTGGCTTTTTCTTGCGGCACTGCGTGGTCTTCGATCTCGGCGAATTCGAAGAAGGTATCGCCGGCGTCGACCATCACGGTCGCAGGATAGAGCTCCCGCGCGGCCTGAACGTAGCCGACGATGCGATCGATCCCGCCGAGTAATACATCCGCACTGCACCCGCATGGCTCGAGATAGCCCTTCAAGCCCGCCAGCCAGAAGACCGCGGGCGCATCGGGACCGAGGCTCCTCGGCTGCACACTACCGGGTTCCCGCTCGCCGGGCAGCGTAGTCGCTCCGGACGCCTCGTCCTCCGACTTTTCCGGGGATTCGTCGCCCGAATTTGGCTCGGACGCCTCCGACTTCGCCTTGGACTCGGCACCGTTCTTGTCGCACCCCTGCGCGGCAGCGAGCGCCCACGTCAGACAGAGCAGTATCGCAGCGACAACTCTCACGCGGCTCGGCATCTCATTCATCATTCTCGATCCAGGATACGACCCAAATTGGCGGACTCCCACTCCACCGCCTCCCGATACTTCGGAAAGCGCTGCTCGAGGGCCCGAAATTCCTGCGTATGGATATTTCGTCGGCTCTCCCCCATCTTCGGCGGACACACCGCGTGTACCAACTCGTGGTAGACGATATATTCGACGAAAAACCGGGGCACCCAGTTACGATCCAGCGCCGGATGTACTCGCACCAGACGCCGCTCGAAGTCGAAGCTCCCCAGGCGAATGCTCTTGCGGCCACGGCTGCGACGCCCCCACGTAATCTTGATGTCATCGAGGTCGTAGCTGTCGAGCATGTCCCGCGCTGCATTTAACACGTTAACCAGCTCGAAAAATTCTCCACGGGTCTTCAACTCCGACGCTTTCGGCGCCATCCGGATCTCGTCGCGGTTCTCCGAAACGTAGGTCTGCAGGTGGGCTCGGGCTCCGGACTTGCCGGTCGCGAGGTCGGCGATCGCGTCGACCGTGTCGTCGTCACAATCCACGAACATATGGTGCACGCGGATCTCCTGGCGGTGCTTCTGGCGGCGAGAGGAGAGCATACGCCGACGATTGTCGGTCACGATGAGGTCGACCACGCCCAGCCGCTCCTCCAGCGACCGGTGTAGTTGTACGGCGCTCTCGCGGCAATCGCGCAACCCCTCGGGCAGCTCGCTCAGATCGAGCGAGCCCTTCCGGGCATCGTCGGTGCTCTGGGAGCGCAACTTGCTCTTGCCCCACTCCCAGAGCGATGGCTGTTCATCCGCCATGATACGTTCAGTCGGAGTCTTCGAGTTTTTCGAGGTCACGAATCGACGCCTCGAGCGCCTCCCTCTCCTCGAGATATGCTTCGAGCTTGGCTCGCTCCCCCTCGACGATGTCCGACGGCGCGTTCTGGACGAATTGCTCGTTGTCGAGCTTGCCCTGAACATGGGCGATATCGTCCTCGACGCGGTCGAGGTCCTTTTTGACGCGCTTCATCTCTTCGGCCACGTCGATCAGCCCGGCCAGCGGAATCCGGATCTCGACGCCTTCGTAGACCGACGTCGCCGCCCCCTGAACCTCTCCGGCGTCCGCCGGCGAGATAACGGTCGACGTATCGACCTTCGCAAGACGTGAAATATAGGCGCGACCGGCGTCGATGGCCGCCTCAGCGGCGTCGGAGTCGGTCAAAAACAGCACCTCGTCGATCGTCACCCCGGGCTTGACGTTGGTCTCCCCACGAATGCCGCGGATCGCGCTGATGAGACCGATCACGAGGTCCATTTGCTCGGCATCCTGGTCGAATTCATCGACGCCGCGAGCATCTGGCCACTCCGCGATCATGATGCTCTCGGGGGCGTCGCCACTGCGCGGCAGCGCCTGCCAGATCTCCTCCGTGACATACGGCGTGATCGGGTGCATCAGGCGAAGGATATTGTCGAGCACGTAGTTCAGCGTCGCCCTGGCCGCGTTTTCGGCCCCTTCGTCGTCTTCTTCGCTGTAGAAGACTTCCTTAGTCAACTCGAGGTACCAGTCACAGAACTCGTGCCATACGAATTGATACATCGTCTGCGCCGCGTCGTTGAACCGGAAGTCCTCCAGCGCGTCGGTCACGTCGGCGACGACCTCGTCGAGCCGCTTGAGAATCCATCGATCCGCGATGGTCGTATCCGCGATCTCGACCGCGGCCGCGTCGTCCCAGTCGCCCGTGTAAGTTGCGTAATCCGGGGCCTCGAAGTCCTCGAGGTTCATCAACGCAAAGCGCGCGGCGTTCCACAGCTTGTTCAGGAACGCGCGGTAGCCCTCCATGCGCTTGATATCCAGCTTGATGTCGCGTCCGTGTGCCGCATAGATCGCCAGCGTGAAGCGCAGCGCATCGGCCCCCTGCGGATCGACGCCATCGGGGTACTGCTGGAGCAATTCGGCGTGCAGCGTCTCGTCCAGGTCCTTCGGGTCGGCCCCGTGAATCATGTGGAGCGGGTCGATGACGTTGCCCTTGGTCTTGGACATCTTATTGCCATCTTTGTCGCGGACCATCGCGTGCAGGTAAACCTGCTCGAACGGCACGACATCGTCCATGAACCACAGCCCCATCATCATCATGCGGGCGACCCAGAAGAACAGGATATCCGAGCCGGTCTCCATGACCTGTGTGGGATAGAACTTCTGCAGCGTCGGGGTCTCTTCGGGCCAGCCCATCGTCGAGAAGGGCCACAGGCCGCTGGAAAACCAGGTATCCAGCACATCCTCGTCCTGCTCGATGTCCTCGCTCCCACAATGCTCGCATGCGTCGGGATCGGTCCGGGCAACCGTGATCTCGCCGCATTCGTCGCAGTACCACGCCGGAATGCGGTGTCCCCACCACAGCTGACGGCTGATGCACCACGGCCGAATATTGTACATGAAGTGGTCGTAGGTCTTCTTCCAGACGGCCGGGATGATCTCGGTTCGCCCTTCCTCGACCGCGTCGATCGCCTTCTTGGCGAGCGGCTCCGTATCCACGAACCATTGCTCCATGGGGAGCGGCTCGACGACCGCGCCCGTGCGCTGGCTACGACCGGGTGAGTACGGCTTCTCCTCGATGCGCTCGAGCAAGCCGAGCTCGTCGAACATCTCGACGACCTTCTTTCGCGCCGCGTAGCGGTCCAACCCGACGAAGTCCTCGGGGGCGTTCTCGTTGATATTCGCGTCGAAGTCGATGACCTGGATGACCTCGAGGTCGTGGCGCTGGCCGCACTCCCAGTCATTCGGGTCGTGCGCCGGCGTGACCTTGACCGCGCCCGTCCCCTTCTCCGGATCGGGCAGCTCGGTGTCGGCGATGACCGGGATTTTGCGACCGACAATCGGAAGGTCGACGGTCTTGCCAATCGCATCGGCATAGCGCTCGTCGTCGGGGTGCACCGCCACGGCGGTATCGCCCAGCATCGTCTCCGGTCGGGTCGTCGCCACGATGACGTGACCAGTTCCGTCGCTGAGCGGGTACTTGAGGTACCAGAACTTGCCCTGTTCTTCTTCTTGCTCGACCTCCAGATCCGAGAGCACGGTCTGCCCCTCCGGATCCCACTCGACCATGCGCAGGCCCCGGTAGATCAGCCCGTCCTCGTAGAACTGGACGAACGCCTCGCGAACCGCCTTATTGAGCCCCTCGTCGAGCGTGAACCGCTCGCGCTCCCAGTCGCAGGAGGCGCCCATGCGCTTGAGCTGGTTGATGATCTGCCCGCCGTGCTCCTCCTTCCACTCCCAGACCTTCTCGATAAACGCCTCGCGGCCAAGATCGTGGCGGCTCTTGCCCTGCTCGGCGAGCTTGCGCTCCACCATGATCTGCGTGGCGATGCCGGCGTGATCGGTGCCTGGAAGCCACATCGCCTCGTAACCCTGCATACGCTTCCAGCGGATCAACAGGTCCTGCAGCGTCACGAAGAGCGCGTGGCCCATGTGGAGGCTGCCGGTGACGTTCGGCGGGGGAATCACGATCGTATACGGCTCGCGATCGCTAGTCTCGTCGGCGTGAAAATAACCCTTCTCGACCCAGTAGTCGTACCAATCGGATTCGACGTCGAGCGGGCTGTAATTCTGGTCAATATTCATTATGGCTTCCTCATGGTGCAGCACATCGCAACTCGTATGCCTCGAGGGGTTTTAGTCATGCCAACGCGTGCCGGTCAAGCGAGCAAAACCCCAAGAAACGACAAGACCCGCCAGTCGGTGGCGGGCCCTGTCCAACGATGTCGGTGTCAGCAGGCGCCGCAGCGCCCGCCGCCGATTCATTCTTCGGCCAAAAGGCGCTCGATTTCCTCACGGACGCATACGCGGATGCGCTCGTCGAGCTCGTCCTGTACCAGCGCTTCGACGCGCTGCTGTCCGTGCTCGAGCAACTTGGGCAGAACCTTCTTCTGAAAGACTTCGCCCATAATATTGCGAAGGAGGCCGGGCAGCTGCTGTTTGACCGACTTACGGACGGTCTCATTGACCATATTCTCGATCTCGGCGCGGCTCGCGCCGATCGAGGATACACCCGAGTCGCCTCCACCGGTCGCCGGGGCCGAGCTGGCGCCGCTACCGGAGGATACCTGCTGCTCGCGCGTCGATGCGTTGATATCTGGCTGAGATGCCTTGGAGCCCGATCCGCTGCCTGTACGTGGCTGGCTGCCAGCATCGGGGATGCGGGGTTGACTGCCAGGACCCGGGCGACTGCCGCCACCGGCAGGCATCCTCGAGTCGGAGCCCGATTCGCCACCCGTTGGCGACGGGCTCGCCCCTGATCCTCCCGTCGACGGTGTCCGCATACGCGGCTTGCTGCCGCCCTCGCTCCCGCCACCTCGTCGCGGAGGCGGCGACGTCGGCGAGCTGCCTCCGTCCATCCTCATACGTGGCTTACTCGCGCCGGATCCGCTTCCAGAACTACTCGGGTGCCGACTGGGGGCGCTCCCCGGCGTCTCGGACCCGCCCGTAGGCGTACCGCCGGCCGGCGTTCCCTGCGCTGCGCCACCGCGATCAGCCGCGGCTCCACCGGAGGGTTTCTGGGTCGATCCTACAGCCGGCTGCGACGCACCTCCGCCCGAAGGCTGTGGCGGTGGCGCACCTGGCCCGGAGCTCTCCGGAGACTGCCCCGCGAGCTCGGACGCCGCGGCCGCTTCGGCCGCCGCGCTCGATACCTGATCAATGGCGTCGATGAGTTCATCGGTCTTGAACGGCTTCATCACCACTTCATCGGCACCGGCCTCGCGGGCCCGCTGCTCGTCGAAATCGTGATATGAACCTCCCAACATAACCACCGGGATCTGGCTCGTCGGACCGTCCTTGAGCGCACGACAGACATCATAGCCGCTCCCGTCGGGCATGTGATAGTCGAGCAGAATGACAGAGGGCTGCCGTTTGGCGGCATCCATCGTCTCCCGCGCACTGCCTACCCCGACAACCTCGAAGGCCGAGCCTTTTAGGGCCCATTCCACGACCTTGCGAATAGTACGGCTGTCGTCGGCGACCAGAACCGTTGGACTCATCTATACTCCTTGCTACATTCGATTGGACTGTGACGCGCGAGACGATTTCGGAGTGCCTCCACGGCACGTATTTGCAGCGTAATATCCGTCTCAACGGAATAACATGGCCCTCGGGAGGGGTCAAGATTCCCGCCCCAGTCTCGGCCCCTCGAGGTGCCCTTCACCGCTTGTCAGGCGGCGGCTACGCGTGCCGCTTGTATCATGGTATATCAAAACTCCCCGGGTCCAAACGAAAGTCTTTGATGACATCCGAGCCGAACAACCACACGAATTCGAGTCACGACCCCGACGATACCTTCAGCGCCGGCCAGATCCTCGCTGACCGCTATCGCATCGTGGAGCGCATCGCTGAAGGCGGCTTCGGTGAAATACTCGCCGCCCACGATCAAGTGCAGGACCGCCCGGTCGCCATCAAGGTCCTCCGCAGTGACGCGGGCTCCCGTGACCCGGCCGCCATCGCACGCATGCGACAGGAGGCCGAGATCCTCCACGCCATCGATCACCCCAATATCGTCGAGATGTACGACGTCGGCGAGGCCGACTGGGGCGACTATTTCGTCATGGAGTACCTCGACGGCCGCTCCGTGGACCAACTCCTCGAAGAAGACGGCCCCATCGCCCCCGAGCGCGCCGAGTTGCTGGTCAAGCAACTGCTGAGTGCTCTAGCCGCCGCCCACCGAACGCACGTCATGCACCGGGACATCAAGCCCGAGAATATCATCGTCCTCCCGCCCGACGAGCACTTGCCCAACGAGCGCGCGAAGCTCGTCGACTTCGGGATCGCCAAAGCCCAGGAAATCCTCAACGACGACCCCGACGAGGGCGTCACGCTGGTGAGCACGCGCGCCGGCGGCTTCGTCGGCACTCCGCGGTACTGCTCCCCCGAGATGGCCGTAGGCGACCCCGTCGACCCCAGCTCGGACCTGTTTAGCCTCGGCCTCGTCCTCTGTGAGTGGTTCACCGGCGAGCGCGTCATCGACGCCAGGACGCAGGGCCGCGTGATCGCCGAGTTGATCAAACCCGAACCCTTCGACATGAGCCCTTACCCCGAGCGCTGGCAGCCCTGGCTCGCGCGGATGATCGCCAAGGACCCGAGCCAGCGCTTCGAGTCCGCTGAAGATGCCCTCAAGGCCTTCATCGCCGATATCTCCGGGGGCGACTACGCCGAATTCGAAGAGACGATCTCCTCGGCGAGCCCCATCGGAGACGACGATTTCCCCGACGGCGCCGAGACCACGCTCTACCAGGCCGACCACTTCGAGACTCCCGGCGACGACGAGCCCGACACCGAGGTCTTCCACGCCCCGACGCGCGAGGAACAACCGCGCTTCACCCAGGAAGAACTCGGCGTCGACATCGATACGTCCGAGCCCAAGACCGAGGTCGCCGAGGCTCGCGACGACCCCATGCCTCAGACGCGCACTTCCCCAGAATCCTCGCCCGAGCCCCCTGCCGAAGAGCGCTCCAGCTGGTCGAATTGGGCCTGGTTCTTCGTCATGGCGCTGCTCAGCTGTGCGATCATCCTCTTCTCGCTCTGGCTCTGGGAGTATTTTGGAGGAGGCGTATGAAAGTCGCCATCTTGTCGCGCGGCCGCACACTCTACAGCACCCGGCGCATCGCCGAGGTGTCGCGCAAGCGCGGCCACGACACACGTATCCTCGACCCTCGCCGCTGCTCGATCCTCCTCGAGGAAAGCGGCCCCGTCGTCGAGCACGACGGCCTGCGAATGAGCGCATTCGACGTGGTCATCCCCCGCTTCGGCAGCCTCAGTCGTGAGCTCGGCTTTACGCTCGTCCACCAATTCGAGGCGACCGGAACGAGGACCCTGAACAGCGCGCTCGGCCTCGCGATCAGCGGACACAAATTCCGCACGCTCCAGCACCTCGCCCTCGCCGACCTCCCCATTCCCACCACGGCACGCCCTTCGCCGACCGATGATATCGGGCGCCTTGTCGATCGGCTCTCGGGCCCTCCGATCATCCTCAAGCTCGAGCAGGGAACCCAGGGCGTCGGCGTCATCAAGGCCGACAGCGTCGAGTCCGCGCAATCCACCCTCCAGGCACTGTGGAGCGTCGGTGAGGAGCCGCTCCTGCAGGAGTGGATCGGCGAGAGCGCCGGCACGGACGTTCGGTGCTTCGTGGTCGGTGATCGGGTGGTCGGTGCCATGAAGCGCGTCGCGCAGCCCGGTGACTTTCGCAGCAACCTGCACCGCGGCGGTGAGCCGATCGCCATCGACCTCGACGCACAGACGCAGGAGATGGCCGTCCGAGCAGCACACGAGCTCGGGCTCTGCGTCGCCGGTGTCGATCTATTGACCGCTGATCGCGGCTACCTGGTCATCGAGGTCAACGCCTCCCCCGGCCTGGAGGGCATCGAGCGCGCCACTGGCCGAGACATTGCTCGCGACATCATCCGGCTGGCCGAGGGTTGAGCAGGCTCAATTCGCACCGCGAACGCCGCGTTACCGGATTTCGTCGACCTTTTTCTCCCAATTCCGCCCGTCGAAGGGTTCGACCTCCAGGTCATCGAGATCGATGTCGTCGATGCAACGTACGTTCACATCGACGTCATCCGGGTGGCTTCGCGGGGTGTAAAACGGGTGTATCCCGCAGGTGCCACAGAACCTGTGGACTGCCTGACGCGTGTTGAATCGGTACTCGACCAGCGTGTCTTCCCCCTGTAACAACTCGAATCTCTCCGGCGGTACGATCAGGTGCAAGATGCCCTTCTTCGTGCACATGGAACAATTGCAGTCCAGGATCGTTTCGCTGTCGAGGTCGGCGCTCACCACAAAGCGCACTTTCCCACAGTGACATCCGCCGGTATATCGCTGTTGGCTCATGAGTTGCTCGTCGGGTTTTTGGATTTCCAGAGCTGCGTTAGGCTACACAAGACATGAATGACTTTCATTTTCCACACTCGCCTCGCTTTCGTCGACCTCACACCGCGCTCGCCGCCTCTCTTCTCGCGATCGCGATGATTCTCGGCCTGGCGGCCTGTAAGTCCGAACAAAAAGAGCCGTCCGCCGATGAAGCTCGTCAGATCCTCGAAGGCCAGCCCGAGATTTTTGTCGAGCGCGGCTCGCATTACAGCCTGCAGGGCATGGACGGCATCGTGCTCGGCCAGCCCAAGGACCAGGCACTCGCAGCGCTCGAGGAGTTGTGCCCCAGGACCATGGAGTATCGCGTCGGGAAATTCGGCGGCAATGCCTGGTTCCGTGGCTGCGAGTTCAACCGTCCCAGAGATGGCATCGTCTCGATTCGCGTGGGCTTTTGGCCGAAGCTCGACGACCGCGTTGCGACTCTCGAGATCAAACGAGAAGGCCTGAGTGCCCCGGTCGTCAGCGAGCGTTTCCGTCAGCTCGTCGGAGACGTCGACTCGGAGATCGTGCGCAGCGGATTCGTTCAAATGCGCGCCGAGACGTACCAGATGATGGCCGATTGGGACGAAGGCAAGCAGGGCCCGGCGCACATCGCGACCGGGTTCAACCCCGAGAACCTCGACAAGATCGAGGCCGAATGACCCTTGCAGATACCAACCGCGACCTGCTGGCTCGAGCGCGCAAGCTCGCGGCGCGAGCCGGCTTCGAGGAGGCCGACGTTCGACCACTCGACCGCGGCCTTTCCTCGGACATCTTCACCATTGAGCGACTGTCGGACGACGAGCCCGCCGCGGTCGCCAAGCTCCAACGCGGCCATCGCGGTAAGGTCTACGCCGAATCCGCCGCCCTCGCGTTCCTCGATGACAGCGACGTCGGTGGCGTCCCCCGCGTGTTGCTCGCGGCTCCGACCCACCAGCCCCCCGCGCTTGTCCTGTCGTGGCTGCCGGGGGCCAACTCCACGCTCGAAGAGACCAGGCACACGTCGAACCCCGCCGTCGCACGCCAGCTTGGAGCGTGGCTCGCCCGCCTTCACGAGACACGCGTCACCGGCGACCAGGTCAAGATGTCGACCGACCCGCTCAGCCTGACCGAGCGCGTGCGGACCCAGGCACGAAACGCGGTCGAGCGTGCCGGACCCGAGCACACAGACGCCCCGCTGCTCACCGACTCGCTGGCCTGGCTAGAGCGCGAGCTCGACACGCGCCCTTCACTCGGACAACCGCGCCGACTCATCCACCGCGATCTACGCCCCCACAACATCGTATTGGACGCCGAAGGCGCGCTGGCCGGCGTCGTCGACTTCGAGCACGCAGCCGCCGCCGACCCCGCCTGGGACTTCGCAAAACTGCAGTGGTGGTGCTTCGACCGCATTCCGTGGCTCCTCGCGCCCTTCACGGAGGGCTACACCCGCGTGCGCCCCCTGCCCGCCTACAGCAAGCGGCGCGTGTTCCGCGTCTTCGAAGCCACCACCCTGCTGGCCTACTTCGCCGGCAAACAAGACACCTATGAACACGAAGCGCGCCACCAACTCGAAGCCGAGCTGTCCGGCGCGCAACGCCCAAAATGGTCAGGGAACTGGTAGAGAAGTACCCGCTCCCCTACATCTCCCACATCTCCCACTCCCCCTAATCGTCGTAGGTCTCGATGTGGTAGCGATAACCCTGCTCGGTCAGGAAGAGCTGCCGCTTATTCGAGTAGTCCTGCTCAGTCGAGTCACGCGTGACGATACTGTAGAAATGCGCCTCGTTGCCGTCCTCTTTGGGCCGCAGGATTCGTCCGAGCCGCTGGGCTTCCTCCTGGCGGCTTCCGAACGTCCCGGAGACCTGAATCGCCACGTTCGCATCGGGTAGATCGACCGCGAAGTTCGCGACCTTGCTCACCACCAACACGGGCACGTCACCCTTTCGAAACTGCTCGTACAGCACATCTCGCTCGGACTGTGGCGTCCGACCGGTGATGATGGGCGCCCCGGACATCTTCTCGATCTGGTCGAGCTGGTCGAGGTACTGCCCGATGACCAGTACCTGATCGTCGCTGTGCTTCTCGAGCAGTTCGGCGATGACCTCTAGCTTCGCCGGGTTGGTCGCCGCCAACTTGTACTTTTCTCGCGGCTCGGCGAGCGCGTATTCGAGCCTCAGGTCTTCGTCGCGGAACGGCACGCGCATCTCGGCGCAGGACGCACTCGCGATAAAGCCCTTCTTCTCGAGGACTCGCCACGGCACATCGTACTTCTTGGGGCCAATGAGGCTAAAGACCTCGTCTTCCTTGCCGTCCTCTCGCACGAGCGTGGCCGTCAGGCCCAGGCGACGGCGACTCTGGAGGTTCGCCACCGCACGGAAGACCGGCGCGGGCAACAGGTGGACCTCATCGTAGATAATCAGGCCCCAGTTCGACTCGTTGAACAAGCTGAAGTGCTTGAAATCGTCTTCCTTGCTCTTGCGATACGTCAAGATCTGATAGGTCGTGATCGTGACCGGCTTGATCTCTTTGGTCTCACCTGAGTACTCCCCGATGAGGTCCGGGTCGATGTCGGTCTTGTCGAGGATCTCGTCGCGCCACTGGCGTAGCGCGGTCACGTTGGTCGTCAGGATCAGCGTGTGCTCCTTGACTACATCCATCGCGCCAAGGGCGACGATGGTCTTGCCCGCCCCGCACGGCAGCACGATGGCACCCGAGCCGCCACGCTCGGTTCCGCCTGCCCAGAACGCGTCGACGGCCTCTTTCTGATAGTCGCGGAGCTCGAACTCCTGCCCCTGAGACGTCTCGTCCCGCAGGTTGACCTCGAGGTCGTCGCCTTCGACATATCCGGCGAGGTCCTCGACCGGGTATCCAACCTGGATGAGCCCGTGCTTGACGAAGCCGCGCTGCTCTCTCTTGACCTCGACGCGTCCGTTGGTGATCGGGCCCGCGATGAAGTCTTCGACCTTCTTCTGGTGGACGATCTCCTGGAGCAGCATCTGATCTTCGGAGATCAGGTACATCTTGTCGCCCTCGCCAATGAGCTTGATACGGCCGTAGCGCGACATGAAGTCGTCGATATCGAACAACAGGTTGTCCGGGATCTCGTACTTGCTGTAGTCGGCCAGCTCGTCTTTGACCTGCTCGGGCGTATAACCGAGCGCGGCTGCGTTCCACAGCGACAGCGGCGTGATACGGTAGGTGTGGATGTGTTCGGGCGATTTGACAATTTCCGCGAAGACGGAGAGCACGTCACGTGCCTCCTCGAACTGATCGTTCGCCGTCTCGAGCAAGACGGTGCGGTCAGATTGAACGATCAGCGGATTTTGCGGATTGTACGACATGTAGAGCACCCAGATTCAAGGCTGATGATCGATACGGCACAAGCTGTCCATTGGATGCATGTCCCGCGGGTCATGCTTCAACAATGTTCGGCAAAGCCTTAGTATTCGCAGCGGCGTGTGTGAGTAAGATCGACGGCAACGACTCAGATCGAGCCTCAATCGCGAGGCGCAAACACTAGGACGGTCCGCCCGGATGATCAACCCCCTCAAAGAAGTTGAGATCAACGAATTTCTCTTTCGGCACCACCGCGTGCCCGAGGTGCTCGATGGCGTGCGCATCGCCCAGATCACCGACGTGCACCTCGGTCGGTGGGTCAAGCCGCGACATATCCAGCAGATCGTCGACCATGTCAACGATTCTGGCACCGATCTCGTCGCCCTCACCGGTGACTACGTAGGCTATGACAAGAGCGACATGGTGCCGTGCCTGGAGACGCTCGCCAACCTCGAGCCGCCTTCGTACGGGGTCCTGGGCAACCACGACCACTGGACCAGCACCGAAGAGTCGATCCGCGCGTTCGAGATCGCCGGGATTCCCCTGCTGTCGAACGTGTCGACGCGTCTACGACTTCGAGACACCGAGATCGATGTCGTGGGCGTCGACGACCACGTCACCCGAAACGCCGACGTCGAAAAAGCCTTCCAGAATATCGAAGGAGAGCGCTTCTGCCTGACGCTCAACCACGTGCCTGCGATCGCGCCGGCGTGCGCCGAACACGGGGCGCACCTGATCCTCAGCGGCCATACCCACGGCTTTCAATTCAACGTCCCGCGACTCACGCACCGCATCGCCGAGCAGTTCGGCACCGAGTACTACGCCGGCCCGTATCGCATCGGGCAGGCTTATCTGTACATCAGTCGCGGGCTGGGCTCGGCCTCCTGGCCGTGGCGCCTGCGCGCTAAGCCGGAGTTGACCTTCTTCGAGCTGCGCTCCAGCGACGAAATCCACCTCGAGCT
>JBNJFZ010000058.1:0-1897 GCA_051747295.1 Myxococcota bacterium | reverse complement strand
GACGTCGAGCTCGTCGCGCCCGGGGCAGATATGGCCGACGACCGTATCGTCGAGATCATCGAGGAGGGCGACCTGTGCATCACCTCTGATATCCCGCTCGCCGCCCGCGTCGTCGATAAAGGCGCGTATTGCATCACCCCGCGCGGACGCGAGCTCACCGAGGAGACCGTCGGCCCCGCCCTGAGCGTCCGAGACTTCCACACCGACCTTCGCGACTCCGGCGTTCACACCGGTGGCCCACCACCCTACGACGGCAAAGCTCGCGAGAAGTTCGCCAACGCCCTGGACCGCTGGCTCACTAAGAATGCGTGATGCGACCATCTTGGCCGCATCTCCCGACCGCGCCCCAGATCAGCAATCCGTGATGCGGCTATCCTGGCCGCATCGCCCCAGATCGGCGCAGCACATACTTGTACTCAAAAACTAATCGACTCCTGAGCAGGCTCCCGGACCGAGTCAGGCCGAGATGATTTGTGCGAGATCGAAGTCGTCTGAAGCAGGCGTAGCCGTAGGCTACGTCGATGCAAGACGACGCAGAACTCGTGAAAATCAGCCGGTCTGACGACGCGGAGGGAGCCTGCTCAGGAGTCAGTCGTCAAACCACTGCTCGTCGCTCTGTCCCTCATTCGGCGTTGCATCGATAGGCCGGTCGGCCGTCACGGGTAGGGGAGCAGTTTCGTTGACCGACAGGCCCAGATAATACGTGTCGTGCCCGAGATCCCCAAACCCACGCGCGGCCCCCACGTACACATCGATGTCCATGATATAGCCGCCGCGAAACTCCAGGTGCAGCTCGGCACCAGCACCGAGCCGATACTGATCGATGTCGAGCATCTGCTCGGGGTCGAACGTGACCTGTCCGTAGTCGGCGAACGGCGTGAGCCACATATTGCGGAACATCACGGGAAACGTCCCGAGCCCCCAATCTTGTTGAATCAACGGGAGTCGATACTCCGCCGTCCCGACAGCCGCGAAGTTGCCGAACTTGGTCTGGGCGGGATAGCCGCGGATCCCCCACTGATCTTCGGCCCTGGTCTGCCCTTCCGTCGCCCCACGGAAGTAGCGGCCGAGGCTAAACGGCGCCAGATACCGTGGCGGATCCCACGCCGCCCCTCCCTTCACGCGCAACATCAACACGTCGCTGTCGAACAGGCCCGGGATATACTCGCTGTATCGCGTCATCGCCTCGACGTACTCCTCGTCCGACAGCAGTAGCGGCGAATAGTAGTTCGCCGCCACAAACCACGTCCGACCGTCTTCCGGGCTGATCGAGTAGGTGTAGCGCCTGGCGCTGCTGACACGATACTTGAACCGCAGCGACGAGAGCGTCGGCGAAAACCGCTGCGTCAGGTTGACCCGCTCGTCGTTCTCGGGCGCACCGGGAGTCGACTGGCGCGGAAAATACTCGTCGACCAGGCGATCCTCGTATTTGAAGCCAAACGTCAGGTCCTGCTCGAAGTAGTAGCGCCGGTACGGCAGGTTGATCTCGAAGGAGCCGCCCCGCATCAGCGTCCGTCGAAAATAGATGTCGTGGTAGACGCGATCGTCGTTCGGGAACGGAAATGGATCCTCGGTCAAAAAAAGCTGCTCGTCGCGCCCGCGCAGCGTAAACTCCGGCCACCAGGTCGAGTTCGTGTACTCACCGTAGAGACTCAAATTGCCGTGAAAGACGCCGTAGTCTGCAGCAACCATGTAGCGGTGCTGCATCAACGCATCCTGCCCATCGGTCTTCGCCCCAACTCTCGGCGACACGCTCCCCGGCGACAGCTCCTCCGATCCAATCGCCACGCTCCAATGTGACGGCATCAGCGACCGAAACGGCGAGTAGCGACGCTCGCTTTCAATGACCGAGTCGCCGGGGGTCGCCTTTTCGATCCAATCCGCGCGGAAGAAGTCC
>JBNJFZ010000057.1:18135-30428 GCA_051747295.1 Myxococcota bacterium | reverse complement strand
TGTAGAGGAACAACCGATGGCTGCCGCCGAATCCACCTCCGAAATCTGGAAGCGCGTGCGGGGTCACGGCCAGGAGCGAGCCCGCACGCGCGACGCCGAGAAGTTCCTGCTCAAGGTCACGCTGCAGTACCTCGACCAGTCTAAGCGGGGGCCGGCCACCGCCCACCTGAAGACCGCGGAGGCCTTCGACGCCGAGTGGATCAAGGACAACTACCTCGGTGACATCTCGGACTCATTCAAGGAGGAGCTGGGGGTCACGACAGAAGTCGAGATCTACCACGACAACCAGCTCAGCCTGCCCGGGTTCGGCGCCAACCAGTCGCCGATTCCGCACGCGTTCGCCCGCAGCGCGCTCTTCGGCATCATCGCCCGAAGCGCGCGTGACTACCTCGAGCAGGAAGTTCTGCCGTCGTGGAAGGGCTGCGATTTCCGCTACACCGGCCCCGCGCTCGGTCAGACCGACCTGGACGTCTGGCTCCAGTGTCTGCGACTGATGCGCTCGCACCAATTCGGCCATCGGGTCGCATTCCACGCTCATGGCTTCCTCAAAGACCTGGACAAGTCGACCGGCAAGTCCGACTACGTCTGGCTGGACAAGGTGTTCACGCGCCTGACCGCGACGGCGCTCGAGGTCCGCGTGCGCGACCGCGTCTACGTCGGCCCGCTCATCCAGGAGTACTTCCGCGAGGAGTCCTCCGGCCGCTTCGTCGTGGTCCTCAACCCCAAGCTCACCGTGCTCTTTCAGGACGAGCAGTACACCCGCGTGAGCTTGCCCGAGCGCCTGCAGCTGCGAAAAGAGCTGTCCAAATGGCTCCATAGCTACCTGCAGGGCCACCAGGCGACCCAGGAAAAGCCCCACTTCGTGAGCGTCAGCCGCCTCAAGGAGCTCTCCAAGAGCGACATGAAGAAGCTCTGGCGCTTCCGCGCCTACCTGCGAAAGGCTATGGAGGAGCTCGAGGACATCGGCGTCGTCTCCTCCTGGGAGGTCAACGACAAGGACCACCTGGTAGTCGTGCGGCCCTGAACCGGCCGCTCCAGCGGATGCACGACGGATGGCTTTCCTCGGGACAGCGCGTAGGTGGCGTTCGCACACGCGCTCAAAACGTCGCTGGACGTCTCGACATCTGGACGTCTAATGCTCACTCACAGGATACTGGGGACCAGCATGGCGAACTCCAAGATGCGCAACGTCTACATAAGCGGTCTTCTTTCTGTCACCCCCCTCGTAACGATCGTCATCAAGACCCACCTCGCCCCCGACTCCGGCCTGATTCCGACCGACATGTTGTCGAGTGGTATCTACAACAGCACCGCAAAATTCGTGGTCGCAGCCGCAATCTTGTCCTCACTCATTGTACAACTGGGCTACGTTCTCCACGTCCTGGGTGCGAACGACGAGCTAAACCTCGTCGGCCGGCTCATCTGGATCAGCGCCATCTTCGCCTGCCTGACGCCCATCGCCGTGCCGCTGTACTGGTATCTACACGTCTTCTCCCCGTACCGCGCCGACTATATGGCGAGTCGAGAAAAGCAGGAAAATTGGACGTCTGAACCTGATTCATGACGCTCGGGATAGCGCGTAGGCCAAACCAGTGCCTCGCGAACAGCGGCATACAAACGGCTACACATCCAGACGTCTCACGTTCCAGACGTCTGGAATTCTCGGGGCGCGTTCGGCGATCCCACTTTCGATCTCGGTCACGTTCTATACCGTTTTCGATCCCGGCGGTACCGACCAGATCTGCGCATTTCGAGCTCCGGACGGACGGGAAAAACGCGGTACCCACTCAGGATATCGCGTAGGGTAGGGCGGCGACTACCGCGCGTTGCGGGTCAGCTGCACGAGCTCCAGAAACTCCTCGCGGTCGGCCTGTCCCTTGCGGGTGCCCTGCTGGGCCAGGTCGCGCACCAGCTCGAGGTCGACGAGCTCGGCGTACTGGCTGTCGCGCAGGATTTCGGCGAACGACGCCACCGCGGCCACGAACTTGAAGTCGGCGGGCGCGCTCTCGAGGTCGCCCGCCACCATCTCGGCGGTCACCGGAAACGCCGCCTCCGACGCCTTATCGCCGTCGGGCGCCTTGTGCCGAATGCGCACGGTCGCCAGGGCTCCCGAGGCGCCGTCCTTCGTCACCACCTCATACAACGCCGTCACCGTGTGTCCCGCGCCGATCTCGCCGGCGTCCACCGCATCGTTGCGGAAGTCCTCATCGGCGATCGCGCGGTTCTCGTAGCCCACCAACCGGTAGGCGGACACGGCTTCGGTGTTGAACTCGACCTGCAGCTTCACGTCTTTCGCGATGACCTGCAGCGTACCGTCGAGCTGCTCTCCGAAGACCTTCCGCGCCTCGCTCATGTCGTCGATGAAGTAGTAGTTGCCGTTACCGCGATTGGCGAGCTGCTCCATCGGAGCCTCGCGGTAGCCGCCCATGCCCAGACCGATGGTAGACAGCGTCACGCCCTTGTCGACGTAGGATGAAATATGCTCGAAGAGTGCGTCCTCATCGGTTGCGCCGACGTTGGCGTCGCCGTCCGACAGCACGATGACGCGGTTGATATGGCCATCTTGAAAGCCCTCCATCGCCAGTTCGTACGCCATGTCGAGCCCGTCGCTCATTCCCGTCATGCCGCCCGCGTCCAGCCCGTCGATCTTCGCTTTAATCTCCGCTCGCCGGTCGATACCGGCCGGCGAGAGCACCTTCTGGGTCTTGCCGGCGTAGGTGGCGATGGCGACGGTGTCGCCGTCCTGCAGGTTGTCGGTCAGCAGCTTCAGCGAGCGCTTTGCCATGCCGATCTTTGCCCGGCTCGCCATCGAGCCCGACACGTCGACGAGGAACGTCAGGTGCGCGGGCTTTCGCGCGCCCATGTCCAGTCGCTTCCCCTGCACGCCGATACGCAGCAAGTCGCGCTGCTGCATCGGGTGGAACGGACTCGGAGCACCGTCGATGTGGACGTCGAATGGCCCCGATTCGGGGCTCGCGTAGTCGTAATCGAAGTAGTTGACGAATTCCTCGACCCGGACGGCGTCCTTCGATGGCCAGGAGCCGCTCTCGAGCGCCTGCCGCGCCAGGGTATAGCTGCCGGTATCCACGTCGGCCGCGAAGGTCGACAGCGGGTCGTCGGCTGTCGCCGTCATCTCGTTGACGCCGTAGTTGACGAATGCCTGGCCGGTCGGCTCGACAGTTTGGGGTTCCGGCTGCAGCTCGGCTCCCCTCGAAGCCTCCGCCTTCGCTCGCGCAGGCCGCGGTGCACGCGGCGCCGACTCACGTGCGACCTCTTTGATGACCGCCCGTGAGGAGGAGCCGCCGCCAGAAGCGCCGCTAGAGCCGCCGCCATATCCACCGCCCGAGCCTCCCCCGAACGTGACCTCATTTTGAACGGACTTATTCGCCGCCGCGATCCTGGCCGGCGCCTCGGACGCGACCTTATAGATCACGAGGCCGACAAGGCCCACGACGATCACCGCGAGAAAGATCAGGACGTTTTTCTTCATCGACAGCTCCAGACGCGGCAGAAAGCGAGCACGCTCGAGGACCCGTTCATGCTACGAGACACCCCGGAACGATGGCAATGCGCGGCGCCCTCCGCACCACTCGGGATAACGTGGAGGGTCGGGCGATTGCGCCCCGAGAAATTGGGCTCGGGATATCGCGTAGGGTCGCCTCGATCTCCACCTCGGGATATCGCGTAGGGTCGCTCGAAACCGCACCGATTTACGACTCGGGATATCGCGTAGGTCGACCCGAGTTTGTCCACGTTTCGCCTCGGGATATCGCGTAGGTTTTCGCGCGTCCGAGATCAAAATCGACGTCTCGTGATCACCACGCAGGGGTCGGACGATCTCGGTCGATCTTCGACGGCCCAACCAGTTGCCTCCTGGCCGATCTCTGTCGACAGATGTCTGATGCTGCAACCAGAGGTGATCAGGCAAATAGACTCGGGATAGCGCGTAGGTCATCTCTGCCGATCGACGTGCAGACTCGGGATAGCGCGTAGGTTCATCGATCGCTTCCGATCATAGCCGATCGCTCGGGATAGCGCGTAGGGATCGCCAGATACTCGGGATAGCGCGTAGGTGGATCCTCATTGGCTCGGGATAGCGCGTAGGTTTGCCGTCGTTTTCTTAAAGTAACACATCAGAGATCGCTCGGGATAGCGCGTAGGTCGGCGATTTTTTGCGAAAGCAACACTCGAATGATCACTCGGGATAGCGCGTAGGTTTACCGAAATTCGGGTCTGATCCGCCCAAAACGGCCCTGGAGGATCCGATCGGACCTCACTCGGGATAGCGCGTAGGGTGGTCGGGATAGCGCGTAGGGTGGTCGGGATAGCGCGTAGGTGCCCTCGGGATAGCGCGTAGGCCGGCTCGGGATAGCACGGAGGGTGATCGGGATAGCGCGGAGGCAGACTCGGGATAGCGCGTAGGCAAACTCGGGATAGCGCGGAGGGTGTGATCGGGATAGCGCGGAGGGTCTCGCGACGACACCCTCTTATGATCTTTATAACCGTAAAAGAGATAACCTGATCTAGTACGAACATGATCGAGAACTCCACCACGCGCGAGGATTTTCACCGATCTCGGCACCCTCGACGAAGATCTCGCCGGCACGGTTGCCGGACCGTAGCCAACGGCCTAACCTCATAGACGTGGTGATGACATAGCGAGAAACGACAAGCCGAGCCCACAAGGACGTGAGCTCGAGCCACCGACTCAGACTACACGACCCAGTCGCACTCCCAGTCCCTACCGGGAACTCGACGAGACCAACAACGAATGACACGGACGTCGTCACAACAGTATCTACGAGCATCTCTCTCGCTGGTCGTCGCAACCCAACCGGTATCCTCAATACCAGCCTGCTCGACGTTCGGTTACCGGCGTACCAACACATCAAAAAAGTCTCGCGGGGTAGTTCGATGAATCGCATAGCTGACAAGACGACTCGCTGGCTTCTGCTCATCTCGATCGTGGTCGGACTCGTGCTGACAACTGGCTGCGGAGGCTGTGACGACCAGACCGGCAACAACGCCTCTGATGCGTCGTCTGACATTCGCGATACCGATGAAACGCAGGAGGACGTCGGCGAGGACGCAACTGACGTCGAGGATACATCGGATACGTCGGATACGACCGAAGATGACGACGCGTCTGCCTGCGAAGCTAGCTGCGACTCACCGCCAGTCGCCTACTGCGACGGCGACACGTCCGTCAGCTACACCGGGGCCGGTACCTGCGACGAAGACACGGGCGAATGCGACTTCTCCGAGGTCGAGCAGCGCGAAGACTGCGCCGCCTCGGGGCTCACCTGCGACCTGGGAACCTGCGTGAACCCGCCATGCACGGACGCCGATGTCCGCACGGAAACGACGCTCTTCGACCAGACGGCGCTCCCCGACGAAACCGATCCCATCCGCAACGGCTTCGACCCGCTACTGCAGAGCGACTCGGTTCGCGTCCACGTCGACGTCGATCGACTGACGGGCTCCGGCGACCTCGAGGCGAGCATTCGACTCGCCAACCTCGAATACACGTCGGACACGCTCCTCGTAGACGGTCAGGCGGCAACCCCGACGAACTCCACAGCCACAACGCTTACGGTCGAGCTACCGTCCGATGACTCGACCCTGTCCTTCGGCGCGACGGTCGACAGCGCGACGGGCATCGTATCCGTCGATACCTCCGTGGTGGATACGAGCGGGTGCGAGATCACGCGCGCGGACTCCGGCGTGCGCCTCCAGGTCGCCGGTGACATCGATCCCAAGGGCGGCGGCTGCCTCGACCTGACCGACTACAACGCCGTGCAGGTGACGCCGGACATCCCCGAGAAAGACACGTCCGTTTACGGCACGCGAAACGGCGACTCGACGGTGTACCCGGGCTACAAAGTCTTGCACCAGGTCACGCTGTGCCTGCGACGCTCCGACGAGCGCACCGTGAGCCTGTCGGGCAGCCCCGACGGCACGCGCCCCTGGATGGTCGACAATATCCTGCTCATCGAGACCTTCGATGGGAATCCGGAGGTCAACGGCCAGCGCACCGGCGCCTACATGGCCATCCCGCGCCAGACCCCTTATCCCTCCGACGCGACCCTCTCCGACGGCACGCAAATCGAGGTCGTCAACATCGCCAGCATCTCCGGTGAGTACGCCGGCGGCCTGTCGCCAGCGCCGTTTACACACCCGGCCGGCGCGGTGCAGCTCGATGATTACTTGCCTGTGGGCGACAACGTCTGGGTTCGGTTTACGGGCCTCGACTCCGGCGTCGAAGGTCGACTGTCCCGCATCTTCTTGAACTCGGCCGAGGCCGACGAGACGGTGCCATCATGTCGCACGCACTTCGGCTGCCCGGAGCCCGATATCGACCAATATGGCGGCAATTGGGCGACCGCCGGCGGCTGTATCGATGGCGCCTGCGCCCAGAACGCGTGCGCCAGCACCGACGACTGCCCCACCGGCCAACGATGCGCGGCAGGATTTTGCACCGATGGCTGCGACGACGACACCGACTGCCCGTCTGGCCTGACCTGTGAAGGGCGCTTCTGCGTCGACCTGGCCGCCGACGGATGCGCCGACTACACCGATTGTCCAGAAGGCGAGGTCTGTCAGTTCTCCCGATGCACGCCCGGTTGCTACCACCCGCGCGAGCAACAGCCCGACTACTCGGCGAACTACAGCAGCGGATTCTGCAAGAATAACCCCGATGGCTGCCCACGCTGCGGGACGCAGTCGGACACGTGCTGGAACAACTACTGCCGCGACTGCGAGATCGACGCTCACTGCAGCTCGGGCGAGCGGTGCGTGGAGTTCGAGTGCGTGCAGTGAGGAGAGACGCGATATTTCCAGGGAAAGATCCTTTCAAAAAGTTTGAACCCGACATAGTATACGCGACATCTTTTTCGTAAGAGTATCGAAGAAGATACTGAGTTCGACAAAATCCTATGGAGGCTTTGATGTCATCACGCACGTATTTGTACGCACTACTCGCCGCTTTCGTCTTGACCGCTTGCTCGAGTGGGTCGAAGGCGGAGAAAGACGAAACGACGATGGATGAGACTTCGACCCAGGAGGCGACAGCCGAGGAGACGGCCGACGAGCCGGAGGCTGGGGAAGCGAAGACCGACGCCAAGACCGAGTTGGCGGCGTGCACGGGCGGAAACGTCCCGATGGGCGCGACGAGCTGCCTGCTCGACCTGGGAACGGGCGAAAATACGTATTGGAGTGACACCGACGGTGTGGATCCGGGAACGGCCGGCTGCCACTACGAGTACAAGACCGATGCGTGCGAAGAGCAGGTGACCGACCGTACGTTCGGTGAGTTCTGCCTGGACGATGACCGCCTGGTCGAGTCGAACCCCGGTAAAGACGAGTGCCACCAGCACGGCGTCGACCAGGGCAAGCCCGACGTCGTCTCGTGCTCCGAATGGTGTGAGTCCGAGGGCAACTCGACCGGACGCTGCGAGGGCGGCGTGCAGGCCGAAGGCTCCGGCGGCTCGTGTGAGTCGGCACGCTGCGTCTGCGACGCCTGACTTTACAACACAATCACTCCTTTCAGCCGTGGCGCGTCGTTCCTAGGGCGCGCCACGGTTTTTTTGTGCATTGAAATCAGTCGATGGGTCTCATAGGATCAACATCGTTCCCGACCAGCAAATCGTGCAGAAATGGGGTCGAACCGATGAGAGTGCGTGTATCGATATTCGCAGCGCTTCTTGTGTTCGTCGCAACCGCAGCGGGATGTCCTCTTCCCCCCGATGACGAGGACCCCGACGCCGAGATCAACGACGCCGTCGACAGCGAAGTCTCCGACGACGTGACCGGCGATTCCGAGGTCGATACGGATGCGGATGCCGGGCCCCAGTGGCCGACGCAGATCGAGTCACCGGGCGACATCTTCGTGGGCTCGTACCAAGAACTCGAGGTCACCCTGGACCCCAACGCCGCGTATACCTTCGACGACCTTGAATTCGAGGTGCCGTCCGGAAATCGTGGCGGCTCGGTGTCGTATTCGCGAACCGAAGACTTCGACCCGACGAATCCGACGATCATGTTCCTCGCCGGTTGGATGCCCGGCGATTACACGCTGGAAGCATATGCGGGGGGCCAGAAGGTCAGCGAGACGAAGTTTACGGTCACGACGGATTGGCCCAACCGAGACCAGGGGCCCCCGATGTGGCTCACGGGCGACACGCGCGGCGCATATGGCACGGGGGGATTCGCATTTGGCGGAGGGAACCCGGGGGTCGAGTCGTATGGCTTTCGTGAGCAGACCGGCACGCGCGACGTGCTCCTGCTCTTCGTCGAGTTCGACAACGCTGATTTCAGTGGCATCGACGTCGACGACGCGAAGCAAAATTGGATGGATCACGCACAAAACGGCATTCTGGACCCGAATACCGGCAATCAAAATAGCGCCGCGGAGTTCTGGAGCGAGGTCTCCGGCGGACGCCTCAGCGTCAACTTCGACGTGGTGGGGCCGGTCGACATCTCGGGGGATATGGAAGACTGGTGGGTCCGCAAGGACTGGCGCACCGACCTCGGGCAGGCTGCCGTGAGCAAGGTGCTCGAGATCGACGAGGACGGGGATGACGAGCCGGACGTCGATCTGACCGAGTTCGACTCCATCGTCTTCGTCGCACCGACCCTGCAGTTGCCGTCGCAACCGGCCTGCCAGGAGTCGAACGACGGCGAGGAGATCTGTGACGGTCGCGACAACGACTGTGATGGTGACATCGACGCCAAGGATTCCGAGATCGACGAGTGCAATTCGGACCCCGAATGCGGGGATGGAGAGGTCGATCCGGGCGAGGCATGCGACGATGGCAACGACTTTCCGTGGGACTACTGCGACAACGAATGCAACATCAAGAGCCAGCACTATCCGTGGCCGAGAGCCTCCGGCGCGACGCTCACCATCAACGATGGAGAGCAGAAGAGATTCGGCGTCGTCCAGATGCCCGAAGACTGGGGCGACGGGCTCCGCTCCAACCGCGCGATCTATGAGACGCTCGCCCACGAGCTGGGGCACAACCTGGGGCTGCCGGACTTGTACGACGGTGACGCCGGGCACGTTCGGCCGGTCGACGACTGGACGATGATGGCGTCTGACTGGCAATTTCCGCATATCACGGCCAGCGAGCGGTACGTACTCGGCTGGATCGACGAGGACCAGATCTTCACGTTCAACCCGGGCTCCTCGAGTACCACGAGCGTGACGCTCAGCCCCATCGAGACGTTGAGTAGTGGAGAGACGACCGAGAACGCGGCGCTCGAGGTGCGCCTGGCCGATGGCTGGAATTACTACTTCGAGTACCGCCTGGGTCAATCCGGCCAGATCGCCGATCGGCGCACACCGATTCCGCAGCCGCCGGCGAGCGAAGGGACGGTCATCGGAACCGACCACAACAAGGGCTACCGAGACTCGCCGGTGACGCGCCGTCGAATCACGATGGTGCCCGTGGATCCGAACTTCGACGGGCCCGACCTGGACGTCGGTGAGGAGTATCGGCGTCGTGACTGGCAGGGTGACAAGGATTTCAAGGTCGCCTTCACCAGTGGGGACACGAGCCAGGCCGTGCTCGATGTCGACTACGGGGTCCTGCAGCCCGATCCGTCGATTCGTACCTGGCCCGACGGCGATCGCCGTTGGCAGAGCCCGGATATTCGGGTCGAGAACGCCAAGAACGACGAGGACGCGGAGAACTCCGAGGCGTGGGAGAACATCCCGTGGGCCGAGCACAACAACACGATCGTCGCGACCGTTCGCAACAACGGGTCCGTGGACGCGCCGGGCACGACGGTGCGCTTCTACGCGAAGGATTTCACCACTGATGAAGATGGACCCGCGACATTCCTGGGGTCCGAGACCGCCGACGTCGCTGTTGGCTCTGAGGTCGACTTCGAGTTCTCCGGATGGCGGCCGCCCAGCGATGGGCACTACTGCGTCGTCGCCGAGATCGACCTGTATCAGAACCAGGATACCTTCGAAGTCGAGATGACCGAGCGGAACAACCGTGCCCAGAGCAATTACAGCGCCGTCTACAGCGTGTCGTCGTCACCGGCGACCCGTGAGAAAGCGTATATCAACGTCCGAAACCCCTACGAGGAGGAGGCCGTCGTCTTCCTGGACTCTCGCCAGACCCACGACCACTTTCGCACGTACATCTCGTCGCGCTGGGTTCGATTGAACCCCAACGAGACCCGACAGGTGCCGGTGATGTTCGAGTACTCGGAGGACTTCACGTCGAACTACCGGGAGTTCGAGGAGTACGAGCCGCGCAATGAGGTCGAGATCTCGGCGTGGGCCGTCGATCCGAGCGTTCCATTCTATGGTCAGGAGCGTACACCGCAGCAACTCGCCGGGGCGAACTTCGAGATCCGCGCGGGCTACGAGACCGAGGTGGACATGGAGAGGATTCCGGAGCCCGACGCCCGCGAGCTCAATTTCATGGGCGTCGTCCGAAACGTTGCCCTCGAGAACGTCGTGACCCGGGGTGAGGTGATGGTGACGATTCGCAACGAGTTCGGCTCGGAGATCTACAGGCGCGCCGCGGTCAATCAAAACGGGGTGTTCGAACTGGACGTCTTTGTGGAGGGCAATTGGGTCGAGCTGGAGGTCGAGTACCTCGGCAGCCATCCCTTCGCGCCGAGCGACCCCAGAACATTTACACCCTGATTTTCACCGTGGACACAACGAGGCCGTGATGATGCTCAGACGATGGATATATCCGGCGATGGCGGTGCTGCTGTGCACCGCAGCCTGCTCGACGAATAACGCCAACCAGGGCGACGCCTGGCAGACGCGCCCTGATTCGACCGGCTCCGAGGATTCCGAGGAGGACGACGTCGAGTGCACGTGGCTCGAGGAAGAGCTGCGCGTCGAGGCGGCCGACGACCTCGAGCAATTCGCGCAGAGTGACTACAATTGCCTGGACGCCAACGCGCGGATCTGGCTGGAGGACGATGCAGTCGATGATCTCTCCGAGCTCCAGCAGCTCGAGTTGGTCGCAGGGTCGCTCTTTGTGGGCGATGAGCCCGTCTCCGACTCGCCGCCCGACGCCACCAACGCGGGGCTGACATCGCTCGATGGTCTGGAGCGCCTGCGCGAGATCCGCCAGTGGCTGACCCTCCACTACAACCCGGTCCTCACGGATATCAGTGCTCTGGCGAGCCTCGAGCGTGTCGGCGGAACGCTCCGAATCGTGGAGAACCCCGAGCTTGTGACCCTCGATGGGCTGCAGGGCGTGGGCGTGATCGGGAAAGACCTCGTGATCGCCCAGAACGCAAAGCTCGAGGACCTGAGCGCACTCCACGGCGTGACATCGGTGGGCAGGGACGTCGAGATCGCTGCGAACGAGACCTTGACCTGCGACGAAGCTCGAGCGCTCATCGACGCCATTGGCCGAGACAATATCGGCGGCGAGGTCACGCTGTCTCGACTGGGCGGCCAGAGCAGTTGCGATTGACCGGGGTAGGCTCGGAGCTGATCATGTTCGAGCGGGGACGAACGGCCGTCACGGGGTGTGAGTAGCCCCGGCTCGGCTCATCTCCTACATGACGAGATCGGTGGTCCACCGCTGGATTGCGAGTTCCGTGCCCGCCGAGACGGCTACCAACCGGCCTCCGTCATGCTCGAGGATGTCTGCACGAGGGTACACCGCGACACATATTGCTTCGAGACTCAGGCCGACATCACGATGAAGCCGGCGGAATGATCCCCGCGCGCTCGCCGGGGCGCGACGAGGTACGTCTACCTCGCCGCCCTCAGTTCTCAGGGGACCTGACAGGATCACTGTCACGATTGCGACACGTGATATCGCGGGTTTGCCCGCGCCGGTCTGGCTCGACCGCCGCTTCGATCTGGCAATGCCGAACATGCCTGGCGGAGGGGCGATCGGTCGCCTTTCGCCACAAAAAGTCCAATGGGTGGCGCCCGGGCCGAGGCCAGATGGAGACGACCGCGGTAAAGCCTGCGTCGGACGTCCACTGGATGCTCTCCAGCGTCGTGCTCCATGACGCTTCGATCGAGGTATGGAACGTATCGCCGGACGTCGTGTCCCGAACGATCAATCTACTGAAGTTGACCCGCTTTCGTGGACACCGTGAAAGTATCATGCGGCGTGGTGCATTTGGCTCCTTTTTTCGTAGTTGATGGGAGATAAGTAGTCGAGTCCAGAATGGATGCGATGCGGATTGTACCAGCCTTCGATGTACCGAAAGACCTCCCGCTTCGCCTCGACCTTCGTGTTGAAGGTGGTGCGGTCGATGAGCTCGCACTCGAGCGTCGAGAAAAAGCTCTCACA